>PWXP01000438.1 GCA_003561895.1 Planctomycetaceae bacterium
CGTAACCCAATAACCTACCGAATTGCGTGGGATAGGCTTCCAGCCTGTCGCCGGAAAAGACAGGCTGGAAGCCTATCCCACGCTTGAAGTTCCCGGTAGTTTATTGTTTTACACCGCCTTAGTGTCGCCAAGGCGGACGGCGAAAAAAGGCGCTTCCGTTTCTAGGTGCGGAACGGCGTGGAGCGCGTGGGTGAAGTACGGCTGCTGAGACAGCCGCAACCACCCATCGCTTTGGCGCCAAATCTGCACCTAAAAACGGAAGCGCCGAGACAACTCGACTTGCCGAGGGCTGTCAGCGTTTGCCGTTGATTGGGCCGCTTCGCTCGTGCACCATTTGGACCAGGGCGGCGGCGTGTTCGACGGGCGTTTGAGGGAGCACACCGTGGCCGAGGTTGAAAATATGCCCCGGCCGGCCGCCGGCCAGGGCGAGGACCTGCTCGACGCGGCGTTCGATCTCCCCCAACGGCGCCAAAAGGACGGCTGGGTCGAGGTTGCCTTGGATGGCGCGGTCGTGCCCGACGGCCGCCCAGGCCTCGTCGAGCGGGAGGCGCCAGTCGGCGCCGAGCACCTGGCCGCCCGCCTCGCGCTGCAACGGCAACAGGGCCGGGTTGCCCGTCCCGAAGTGAATGACCGGGGCGTGGGGCTCGACGGCCTCAATCACGGCGCGGGTGTGCGGGAGGACGAACCGGCGATAATCGTCCACCCCGAGGCATCCGACCCAACTGTCGAAAAGCTGCACCACCTGGACCCCCGCTTCGATCTGCCCGATCAGGTACCGGGCGACCGACCGGGCCAAGCGGGCAACCAAGGCGTTCCACGCGCCGGGGTCGGTCAGCATCAGCCGCTTCACGTGCAGGTAGTTGCGGCTGCCGCCGCCTTCGATGGCGTACGCAGCCAATGTAAAGGGGGCTCCGGCAAACCCGATCAGGGGGATAGGCTCGGAGAGTCCTGCTCGGGTCTGCCGCACCGCTTCGAACACGTAGTGCAACGGGCTGCAATCGTCCAGTTCCCGGAGCCGGTCGACCTCGGCCGGCTGTCGGATCGGGTTGTGCAGCACCGGCCCGTCGCCGGGGGTGAACTCCAACCCCAGCCCCATCGGCTCGAGGATCAGCAGCAGATCGGAAAACAGGATGGCGGCGTCGACCCCAAGACGTTCGACGGCGGTGAGCATCACTTCAGCGCACAGGCCGGGCGTTTTGCAGAGTTCGATGAACGGGGTCCGCTGCCGCACGGCCCGATACTCGGCCATGTACCGCCCGGCCTGGCGCATCAGCCAAATGGGGGTGTGCTCGGCCGGCTCGCGGCGCACGGCACGCATGAAGGGACTGTTCCGGCAGGCGTCGATCATGGGGACATCCTAGCGGCATCGCCGCCAGTTTTCAACATCATAAAGCCGCGACCGGCGGTCGCGCTTCTTTGTGGAACTAATCGCCTGGGTCGGGCGTCTGTTATGTTGGCGTGGTGCGATACCCGTGCTATGTTGGAGCGGCAGGGCATTCGTTCCGTCCCGGCGTCAGGCCGACCGACGGCGGGTAGAGGGGGCGCCGCACCGGCATGCCACGGCGGTGCCGCCGGGCCGTGAGCGAAGGTTCATCAAGGGCTGTCACCGCCCTCACGAGGAAGGATCGGACTCAAACCCCCGCTGCGAACGGAAATGTTACCCCCTTTTTGCGGAGTTTCCCAAGCCATGAAACGTTTTGCCCTGTTGATCGTTTTCCCAGTCCTCTTTTTTGGTTACGTCGCCCTTCACGGCAGCCCCGGCGAGCCGGGCTCTCGGCAGGCGCAATGGAAGAAAGTGCAGGAAGCTGTGGAGAAGGGCCTGCCGAAGACGGCCATGGAGCACCTGAACCCCATTATCGAGGGAGCCATGAAAGACCAGGCCAACGCCGAGGCCATTCGAGCGATCGGCCAGAAGATCGCCCTGGAGGGGAATATCCAGGGCAACAAGCCGGAGGAGAAGATCGTCCTGCTCGAGGAGGAAATCGCCGAGGCGCCGGCCGAAATGCGGCCGGTCATGCAGGCCATTTTGGCCAACTGGTACTGGCACTACTTCCAGCGGAATCGGCGGCGCTTCATGCAACGCACCGCCACCGCCGAGCCGCCGGGTGAGGACATCACCACCTGGGACCTGCCGCGGATCTTTGCCGAGATCGACAAGCACTTCACCGCCGCGCTGTCGGCCGAGGAGTTGCTTCGCGGCACCCCGGTCGAGGAGTACGATGCCCTGCTGGAGAATGGCACCATGCCCGACCGGTACCGGCCCACCCTGTACGACTTCGTGGCCGCCGAGGCCCTGGAGTTCTACAGTTCCGGCGAGCAGGCCGGGGCCCGGCCGCAGGACGCCTTTGTGCTTTCGGCCGACACCGCCATTTTCGCAGGCACCGACGAGTTCATCGGCTGGGAGGTGGAAACGACCGACACCGACGCGCCGCTGTACAAAGGTGTGCGGCTGTATCAGCAGTTGCTCCGGTTCCACCGCGACGCCGAGAACCGGGAGGCGCTGATCGACTGGGACCTCGACCGGCTGCGCTTCGGCCACAACCATGCGGTGGGCGAGGAACAAGGCCCTCGCTACAAGGCGGCCTTGCGGCGGTTCGTCGACCGCTGGGGCGACCACGAAACTTCGGCCCGGGCGCGCCACGCCTGGGCCTCGGTCCTCCGCGAGGAAGGCGAACTGGTCGAGGCGCACAAGGTGGCACAGCAGGGCTACCGGGCGTTTCCGGAAAGCCCCGGCGGAAAGCTCTGTTACAACCTGGTGCAGCAGATCGAGGCCCCCTCGGCGTCGATCCACACCGAACGGGTGTGGAACGAGCCGTGGCCGGCCATCGAGGTCCGCTACCGGAACCTCACGAAAGTCTATTTCCGGCTGGTTCCGTGGAACTGGGAACAGCGGCTGAAGTCGCCGCCCCATCGGCATCCGGAGCAACTGCAACTCGACCACCAGCAGCGCCAAGCCGTGCTGGCCAAGCCGCCGGCGATCACCTGGTCGGCCGACCTGCCGGCGACCGACGACTACCAGGAGCGCGTCGAGGAGGTGCCCGCCGCCGAGGACGTGAAGCCGGGCTTTTACTTCCTGCTGGCCAGCCACGATCCCGAGTTCAGCGAGACGGACAACGTGGTGTCGTTTGCCCCGGTGTGGGTGAGCGACTTGGCGTTGGTGATGCGTACATGGCAGGGCCGTTCGACGCTCGAGGGGTTTGTGCTCGACGCCGGCAGCGGCGAGCCGATTCGCGGGGCCGAGGTCCGCGCCTGGGCACTGCCGCGGTGGAACCAAAAGGAACTCGTGGAACTCGAACCCGTCCGCACCGGCGCCGACGGCCTGTTCAGCATCCGCGCCCGGAGCCGGCGTACCCACGTCCTGCTCGTGCGGCGCGGCAACCACCGGCTCGCCACCGCGGGCGGCTACTCGGTCCACGAGCACGATCGCCGCGCCCGGCCGTCCGAACGGACCGTCTTCTTCACCGACCGCGCGATCTACCGGCCCGGCCAAACGATCCGCTACAAGGGCATCTGCATCGATGTCGACCAGGAGGAGGACGACTACCGGGTGATCCCGAACCGGTCGCTCACGGTCGTGTTCCACGACGTCAACGGCAAGGAAATCGAGCGGCAGCCGGCGAGAACCAACGACTACGGCTCCCTGAGCGGCAGCTTCACGGCCCCGCGCGACCGGCTGATGGGCCGCATGTCGATCCGGGTGGACGGCACGCCGCCGGGACAGACCCAAGTCACCGTCGAGGAATACAAGCGGCCCACCTTCCAAGTGGAACTCGACCCGCCGGAAACCGCGCCGAGGCTGGGCGACACGGTCGAACTGACCGGCACGGCCACCGCCTACACCGGTGCGGCGACCGACGGGGCGCAGGTCCGCTGGCGGGTGGTCCGCGAGGTGCGGTTCCCGCCCTGGTGGTTCTGGCGCCGCTGGTGGCTGCCGCCCGGGCCGCAAGACACCCAGGAAATCGCCCACGGGACGGCCGTGACCGACGCCCGCGGCAAGTTCCCCATCGAGTTCGTCGCCCGGCCCGATCCGTCGGTGCCCGAAAAGGACGATCCGACGTTCCGCTACACGGTGCATGCCGACGTAACCGACGCGGCGGGCGAGACGCGTTCGGACCAACGAGTGGTCAACGTGGGCTACACGGCGCTGAACGCCCAACTTTCGGCGGCCGATTGGCTGGTCGAGCGGAAGCCGGTCGAGGTGTCGATCCGCACCACCACGCTCGACGGCGAAGGCCAACAGGCCGAAGGGTCGCTGAAGATCTACAGCCTCCAGGAACCCGAGGAGGTGCATCGTGCGCCGCTGGGACGTCACCCTCGCTTGCCGGTTCCCCGCCGAGCGCAGGCCGGCGCGACCGACACCGAGCCGGAACCCGACCTCTCCCAACCCGCCACTTGGCCGCTCGACGAGGTGGTGGCCGAGCGCGGCTTCACCACCGACCCGGCCGGCCACGCCTCGTTCCCCTTCGACCTGGACGCCGGGGCCTACCGCGCCGTCCTCGAAACCCAGGACCGCTTCGGCAAGACGGTTACCGCCGAACTGCCACTGCGCGTGCTCGACCCGGAAGCCGAAACACTGGCCCTGAAGGTGCCCAACCTGTTCGACGCGCCCGCCTGGTCGGTCGAGCCGGGCGAGGAGTTCACGGCCCTCTGGGGCTCGGGCTACGACGCGGCCCGGGCGTACGTCGAAATCGAGCACCGCGGCAAGCTGCTGCAAAGCTACTGGACCGATCCCGAGCGCACGCAGGCGGGCGTCGCCCAGGAAGTGACCGAGGCCATGCGCGGCGGGTTCACCGTCCGCGTGACGATGATCCGCGAGAACCGGGCGTACATCGAGCAGCGTCGGGTCGACGTGCCCTGGACCAACAAGCAACTGGAGATCGCCTGGGAGCGGTTCACGTCAAAGCTTGAGCCGGGCCAGAAGGAGAAGTGGGCCGCGGTCATTACCGGCCCCGACGCCGAAAAGGCCGTGGCCGAGATGGTCGCCGTGCTGTACGACCAGTCGCTCGACGCCTTCCTGCCGCACAACTGGCCCAGCGGCTTCGGTGTGTTCCGGCGGGATGCGTCGCGGCTGCGGTCGAACTTCGAGAACTCGCTGCTGTCGCTCCGGAGGCTCAGGGGCCGCTGGCGGGTCGACTCGAAACCGGTGGATATTACCTACCGCTCGTTCCCGCGCGAGGTGATCGGGAACCTGTGGGGATACCAGTTCTTCGGCCGAGGTCGCGGGGGCGTGGGTGGGAGGCCCATGGCCGCGCGGCGCGCCGGGGCGCCCGACGAGCCGGTGGCCGAAATGGCCCAGATGGCGGCGCCCATGGCCGACGCCGACGCTGCCCCGGCCGACCGCCAGGCCATGGCCAAAGCGGAAGCCGGCGAGGAGGCCGAATCCCCGCCGGAGGAACCGGCGCCCGAGGTGGACCTCACCCACGTCGACGCCCGAAAAATCCTCGACGAAACGGCCTTCTTCTTCCCGCACCTCGTCTCCGGCGACGACGGCGAAGTGCGGCTGGAGTTCACCATGCCCGAGGCGCTCACCCAGTGGAAGTTCCTCGGCTTCGCCCACGACCGCGAGCTTCGCGCGGGCCTGCTCACCGACAGCGTGGTGACGGCCAAGGACCTGATGGTGCAGCCGAACCCGCCGCGGTTCCTGCGCGAGGGCGACGTGCTGGAGTTCACCGTTCGGGTAACGAACCAGTCGCCCACCCGCCAGACCGGCACGGTGCGGCTGACGTTCGCCAGCGCCCGAACCGGGGCCAACGTTGACGCAGCGCTGGGCAACGTGGAAACCGACCAGACGTTCGACGTGCCCTCGAAGGAGTCGCGCACTTACGCCTGGCGGCTGACGGTGCCCGACGTCTCGGGCATCGTCGTGTACCGGGCAATCGGCTCGACCGGCCGGCTTTCCGACGGCGAGGAAGGCTACCTGCCCATCCTCTCGCGGCGCATCATGGTGACCGAATCGCTCCCGCTGCCCATC
>PWXP01000308.1 GCA_003561895.1 Planctomycetaceae bacterium
GATTTTGCCGGAGTGCTGTCGGCCCTGGGGACGGTACGTGTCTGCGGCGAGGCGTTGCCCTATTCGAGCGAGCTAAACCGCACAGCCTGTTGGTGTCTTCCTCAGCCAACAACTCCACGGCCGAAGCTCCGGAACGGGCGCGCGGTGCAGGGGGGCGGTCCGGGCAATCCGGCTCGCATCGCCGTAGAGGGAGCCGCGGTGCGCCGCGAAAATTGGGGGCGTCCCCCGTGAACAGTTACCGCCACGTTCGCCTCGCGCGCGGAGCAGGGACGCCTTCACCCCAGCGCCTTATCGGCGATGTCCTTGCGGCACCACGCGCCGTCCCACCGGATGCACTTGACGCCCTCGTAGGCGTTGCGCTTGGCCAGCGCGATGCTGTCCCCCAGTGCGGTCACGTCCAGTACGCGGCCACCGGCGGTGACGACGCGGCCCTGCGCGTCGAGCGCCGTGCCGGCGTGGAATACCTTCACGTCGGGCAGCCTGGCGGCTTCCTCCAACCCGCGGATCGGGGGGCCCTTGGTGTAATCGCCCGGGTAACCCTCCGACGCCATGACGACGCACACGGCGGGCCTTGGGTCCCACTGGAGCGGCCCGACCTCATGGAGCGTGCCGGTGGCGACGGCCTCCAGCAGGTCCAACAGGTCGGTTTTCAGTCGCATCAGCAGCGGCTGGCACTCGGGGTCGCCGAAGCGGACGTTGTATTCGAGCACCTTCGGTCCCTGGCGGGTCATCATCAGCCCGGCGTAGAGCACGCCGCGGAAGGGCCGGCGCGCCCGCTTCATCGCGTGGACGGTGGGCACGAGCACGTGCTCCTCGATCCAGTGCAGCATGGCGTCGTCGACCAGGGGGGTGGGGCAGTAGGCGCCCATGCCGCCGGTATTCGGCCCGGTATCACCGTCGTAAGCCGGCTTGTGGTCCTGGGCCGGCGGCAGGGGGACGATCGTCTGCCCGTCGGTCAGGGCCAGCACGCTGGCCTCCTGGCCGTCGAGCCGTTCCTCGATGATCAGCCGGTCGCCCGCCGCCCCGAATTCCCGCTCGACAGCGATTCTCTCCACCGCGGCAACCGCCTGGGCGCGATGGGCGCACACGATCACGCCTTTGCCGGCGGCCAGTCCGTCGGCCTTCACCACCACGGGCACGTCTTCGCGGTCGTTCAGGTAGGCCAGTGCGTCATCGGGGTTGTCGAAGATGCGGCCGTCGGCGGTGGGGACGTCGGCCTGGCGGAGCATTTTCTTGCAGAAGACCTTGCTTCCCTCCAGTTCGGCGGCCGCTTTCGAGGGGCCGAACACCCGCAGGCCCGCCTCGACAAACCGGTCGACCATGCCCGCCGCAAGCGGCGCCTCGGGGCCGATGACGGTAAGCTGGACGCGGTTCTGGCGGGCGAAGTGGACGAGTTTGTCGGGCTCGCCGACCGGCAGGGGCACGTTTTCCGCGTCGGCCGCGGTTCCGGCGTTGCCCGGCGCCACGAACACCCGGTCGGCGCGGGGGCTTTGCGCCAGCTTCCAGGCCAGGGCGTGTTCCCGCCCGCCATTGCCGACCACCAACACATTCATGCTGGAATCTCCTTATGGTTGATGTTCTTTCGCGTCACTGGCGGTCTTGGCCTGCCGGCAAATCTGCGGGACTCTTGCCCGAGGCGGCCCGCGCCAGCGCCACGGCGCCCAGGACCACGGCGTCGTCGCCCAGGGCGGAAACGGCTACGGCGCCCCCTTCCCGAGCGCCCGGAAGCCGGTCGGCATCGACAATTTCCCGCACGATGGGCACGACGAAATCGGCGCAGGCCTCGATCACCCCACCGCCGAGAAGGATCACCTCGGGGTCGATCAGGTGGCGGACGGTGAGGCAGGCGTGGCCAAGCACCTCGGCGGCGCGGCGCATCACTTCGGTCACCACGTCGTCGCCCGCCTTGAGCGACTTGCGAAGCACACGGCTGCGGATGACGGTCAAGTCGCCCTGGGTCAGGTCGGTGACCACACTGGACCGGCCGGCGTCGATCGCCCGGCGGATGTCGCGCTCGATAGCGGTGCGGCTGGCCAGGGCCTCCAGGCAGCCGCGGTTGCCGCACCCGCAAGGCGGACCGCCGATCTGCATGACGATATGGCCGATTTCCGCGGCGGCCTCCCGGGCTCCGCGCCACAGTTTGCCCTTCCGCACGAAACCGCCGCCAATGCCTGTGCCCAGCAGAATGGCAAACACGCTCTTGGCATCGCGCGCGGCGCCCAGCCAGCATTCGCCCAGCGCGCCCAGGTTGCAGTCGTTCCCCACGGCTACAGGCACCCCGAACCGCCCGCGGAGGTGGTTGCCAATAGGGACGCCGGTCAGGTTCATGTTCGGCGTGACCACAATGTGTCCTTCGCGGGGGTCCACGACTCCGGGAATGGCGATTCCGATGGCGTGAATAGCCTTAAGTGTGCTCCTCGCGGCGGCGACGGCGCGTTCGATGGCCGCCTCGATGGCGTGCAGTTCGCGGTCCGGCTGCTCGTTGCGCGGGGTTTTTCGCCTTTTTCGGCTAAGGATTTCACCCGACTCGCGGACCACCGACGCCTGGACCTTCGTCCCGCCGACGTCGACGCCCAAGTAGAGCCGGTCCGATCCGTTTTCTGTCATCCTGAAACCCCTTGCTCTACTATGGAGGGGGAAACGCACTCCAGCCAAGCGGCCGCCGAGCCCCGACGACGTTCACCATAATTAGAGACGAAGACGGTTCGGACGTAAAGGCCCCTACGGCGCCGCCCCCCGACCGGCACAGCGGTTGAACGCCGAATTATGGCCGGTGAACGCGAACTCACCCAAGACGACATCCCTATCCCTGCGGAGCCCTTCGGATGGCACCCGCCGCCTGCGGGAACGGCAGGACCTGCAACGCCTGCTACGCAGCCAGATCGAGACCGTCTCGCCCAACACGCTGGTAATCGCGGAGGAGTTCAGCCAGTGGGAGGACAGCAACCGGCGAATCGATCTGCTGGGGGTCGACAAGGACGCCAATCTCGTCGTCGTCGAGCTGAAGCGAACCGAAGACGGCGGACACATGGAGCTTCAGTCGATCCGCTACGCGGCCCTGGTGTCGGCGATGACGTTTGAAAGGGCGGTGGAGGTCTACAGTGATTTCCTGAAGGGGCTCGGCGACACGGCTGTCGATGCAAGGGACTCGCTGTTGGAGTTCCTGGAATGGGCGGAACCCGACGAAGATCGTTTTGCTCAGGATGTGCGGATCGTCCTTGTGGCTGCCGAGTTCTCGAAGGAATGGACCACCTCGGTCATCTGGCTCAACGAGCGGGGGCTCGACATCGAATGTGTTCGAATCAAGCCCTACCGCGACAACGGGCGCATTCTCGCTGACATCCAGCAGATCATACCGCTTCCGGAAGCCGAGGATTACCGCGTACGGATCAAGGAGAAGCAGCAGCGGGAACGCGCCGCCCGCACCTTCCGCCCCGACTTCACGAAGTATGACGTGACGGTTGACGGCCGAACGCTCGAACACCTGGCGAAGCGAGCAGCAATCTACACGGTGGTCCAGCATTTGATCGGCAAGGCTCATTCGCCCGAACAAATCGCCGATGCCATCCCCTGGAGAAGGAACTCGTTGTTTCGCGTCGCTGAAGGGGAGTTGGATTCAGCCGAGTTCATTGCTCGCCAGAAGATGGACGCCGCCAGCGGTGGAAGGAGCTTCGAGGAGCGGCGGTTCTACTGCGCCGACGACGAAGTGTTTCACTACGACCAGAAGACCTACGCCTTCACCTGGCGAGGCGTACTTCCGTTTCATCACGACGCCCGGCATGGGACCGACGAACAACCTGGCCGAGCAGGCGATTCGGTTCGTGGTCATCGACCGGTACATTACGCAGGGGACGCGCAGCGAAAGTGCAATAGTCGTAGGCCAGAAGGGCGTTGTCCGCCTTGAAATAATCAGGGTAAAGCGTTGGGCGACGTGGCCTTGAGGTTGCCGTTTGCGCAGTGCCAAACGCCACGCCGCAAAATTCGGTGCGGCGTTTGACAATCGTCCCGCTTTGTGGTATCGTCGGAGTTATGCTGACAGTGCGCCTGTCGGCAGCGGCAAAGCGTGCCTGCCGTCAAAAGCGCAAAAACGGCACGCGGCAAGTAGAATCGATCGACTACCGGCTGTTTAACGAATTGGGGACCCGAGCGGGCGGCGAGCCGGTGAGCCTGCCATGAGGCCCGAAATTATGATGCGTTCTGTCCATGGACGGGGTGGAACGTTTGCAGGCGGCGGGGTGTTTGCCCCGAAGGGGCTCAATTCGTGTGCCCTTTCGGGGCAGAAACAACACGATGACGCCACGGACACCATACCCAAACCGACGAAAGGACAGACCATGCAACCTCAACCCCCTCTGAACCGGCGTTCGTTCCTGAAAACGACGGCGGCCGCAAGCGCGGCCGCCGCGGCCGGACCCATGTTCCTCCCCCGAAGCGCGCGGGGCGCCAATGAACGGTTCATGCTGGGCCTGATCGGGGCGGGCCCCCGGGGCCGGAGCGTGGCCGGCGCCTTTGCGCGCCAGGCCGACGTAACCGTGGCCATGCGCGCCGACGTGCACAAGGCCCGCGGCGATACCCAGAATTACCACGAACTGCTCGAGCGCGACGACATCGACGGGGTGATCGTCGCCACGGGCGACCGCTGGCACGCCCTGGCGGCCATCCACGCCGCGCAGGCGGGCAAACATATCTTCACGGAAAAACCGTTGTCGTTTACCGTCCGGGAAGGGCGCAAGATGGTCGAGGCCACGCGCCGTTACAACGTGGTGCATCAGACGGGCAGCCAGCAGCGGTCGATGGACGACGACTATCGCGCATGCATGCTGATCCGCAACGGGGCGATCGGGAAGGTCCGGCGGGTGCAGGCGTACAACTATTGCAGCCCCATGGAACACGCCATGCCCGGCGGCGACGCCCCGCCGGAGTTGGACTGGGACCGGTGGTGCGGCCCGGTGGCCGCCGTGCCGTACAACGAGAACGTCTATCCCATGCGGGCGAATCCCGGCTGGATGTCGTTCCGCCAGTTTTCCGGCGGCGAGATGACCGGTTGGGGCACGCACGGGCTCGACCACATCCAATGGGCGCTCGGCAAAGACGACAGCGGCCCGGTCGAACTATGGACCGAAGGCGAGCCGTTCGAGCCCTGGATCGTCAAAGAGCCGAGGCCCGGCCGCTTCCACGGCCCCAAGGAACCGAAGATCTTCATGCGTTACGACGACGGGGCCGACGGCATCGAGGTCGAGTTCACCGACGACGCCCCGATGGGCGGCGGCGTGTTTTACGGCGAGAAGGGCACCATCCGCAGCGGCCGCGGCTCGCTCCGCTCCGATCCGCCGGAACTGGCCAAGGTGGGAGCCGACGAGCTGGAAGCGATGGACGTGCAGCTCTATCGCAGCCGCGACCACAACCGCGACTGGCTCGATTGCATCAAGTCGGGCGAGCGCCCCTGCGCGGATGTTGAGGTCGGGCATCGTTCCGCCACGGTGTGCCACCTGGCGAATATCGCCCGCTGGACGGGACGACGCCTGCGCTGGGACCCCGTCAAGGAGCAGTTCCTCAACGACGACGACGCCAACACGTACCTCGACTACGAACGCCGGAAAGGCTACGAGCTGCCGGATCCGGTGTGAATCGTTTCACGAACCAGGCACCCGAGCCGGCGTCGACTGCCGGGAAACGCTGCCCCCCGCCGAGGGCCCGCCGGCGGTCAGCCTCGTTCCTGCCCGCTACCTCGAACCCGCCACCAGCGGGCTGGAACTCGTGGTCGAACGCGGCACAAGGTCATGACCGTCGAGTTCGACCTGCAAACGAACGTGCCCTGAACGGCCGTTGCCTTGCCACCCCCTTTGGAGCTATCATTCCGAAATTCGGTTGGATAGATTGTAAAGGCTTTCTGGTCAAGGGGTTAGGGCATGCAATCTTTGGTTTACATGAGCAGACAGGCGGCCCCGCTCACTCGATTTGCAGCGGTGC
>PWXP01000036.1 GCA_003561895.1 Planctomycetaceae bacterium
GTTGGGCAAATCGAGAATGAAAAGGAAGTGAGCGTGTGGCACGACGGGCAGCGTTTCGCCCGCCGGAGGATGGACGATCCGGCCAGACCGATCCCCGATTCCTTTCCCGACTCCGCGTGCCGGAGCGCCTGGTGCATGTTAGCCGCCCCCTTTCCCGACTCCGCGTGCCGGGGCGCCTGGTGCATGTTAGCCGCCTCTTCGGGGGGCACTTCCGGCTCGTCGGCCGGCTTGGGAGGCGGAGGCCCCAGAATGTCGATCACATCGTCTTCCGAGAACCCGATCGGCTGCGGCACGTGAACTTTGGCCCGGCAGTGAGGGCAGTAGCCGGTCTTTCCGGCAAAGCTGTTCTTCACACGCAGCACGTGCCCGTTCGCACAAGACACTTCAATCGACATCGCTGCGCCTCCCGAAGGTTCGGGCTCTTCCGTTCGCGGGGAGCCACCCCGAAACGGTTCCGAGCCGTGCCTGCTCGCCGGCAACTCGCCTTCCGATGAGCGCCTGTAGTATAGACGGAATAACGCGATGCGGTCAAGCGATTCAACGGAAAAAAAACGCATAAAACCCCGCCGTTAGGGGTCGGGGAACCGTATGCCGAAGTGCGTACCGTGCGAGCTTCAACCCGCTCTCCGGAAGCCTTGCAAAGGAATTTTCCGGGCCGGGAGGTTGACGCGTCGCGGTGGGCGGTTATAGTAAGCCATACGTGGCGGCCCTGGCGGGTTCGGCGGGAATCGGAAGCGTCGCAACCCAAGCCCACCCTGCCGCCACTTTTTCAGCAAAGAGACCGGGGAAATGTCCGGCTATTCGGCTTGGCGCCGGCCGGGAACCGCACGGGCCCGGCCCGCATGAAAGGGAGTAAACACCCCAATGATGAATGAACCCAACGAGCAAACGCCCGCGCCGGTGGCGGTGAAGTCGCGATGGGGAACGTGGTTTCGCGCAATCGCCGTCGTCGTGGTGCTGGTCCTGGCCGCCGGCGTGGGTTTTCTCCACACCCCCTACGCCGGCGAGGCGCTGAACTACGCCTCCAACACGTGGGACAACCTCTTCAACCGGGAAGCCGAGCGGCAAGCCGGGGCCGACCTGGAAGCGCTGGGCGCGCTGGTCGTCTACCAGACGGGCACCGGCAGCGTCGAGAGCGTCAATTACCAGGGCCGGATGCTGCAAGAGTCGGACCTGATTCCGCTGATGAGCCTGCACCGCCTCCTCTTGCTCGACCTGAGGAATACCAACGTCACGGATGACGAGTTGGGACATTTGAAGAACCTTTCGAAGGTCGCTACGCTCGTGCTGAGCGGAACCCCTATTACCGATCAGGGGCTGCCCCACCTCGTGAGGCTGAAAAACCTCGAAGCGCTTCACCTGACGGAAACGGCAGTCACCGACCGGGGGCTGGCCCATCTGAAACGACTCTCCAACCTGGCCGTGCTCGACCTCTCCGAAACCGAAGTGACCGACGAGGGGATGCAACACCTCATTGGGCTGCGCAACCTGCGCTGGCTGCTGCTGAGCGACACGGCGGTGACCGACCGCGGGCTCGAAACGCTGGCCGGCATGAAGGACCTGAGGCGGCTGACGGTGGAGAACACCGGCGTAACGCCGGCCGGCATCGGGCAACTCGAAGAGGCGGTGCCGGGAATTGCCATCGACCGATAACGCGCCCGGCCGCGGAAATCGCCCGGTTTTCCGGCGTTTCTTGGCGTCTCGCTTCGCCCCCCTTGCAAGCCCGGCCCATCTGTGTTAACGTTGCGGTCTCGTAGTCGGCAGACTGCGACGGGCAATGGGCCGTGGCGGCCGTGCGCCACGCCGCCGGCCGCGGCTCGGCTTCCGGTATCGGCCACTCGCAAAAACAGGAGGATTCAAGAATGCCAGTCGGTTTTGGGATTGTCGGATGCGGGATGATCTCGCACTTCCACGCACGCGCGATCAACGATTGCCGGGGCGCGAAGCTGGTGGGCGGGTTCGATACGGTTCCGGCGGCGGCCGATAAGCTGTCGGAAGCGTTCGGCTGCACGCCCTACTACGACCTGGACGAGATGCTGGCCGATCCCCGCATCGACGTGGTGACCATCGGCACGCCCAGCGGCGCCCACATGGAGCCCGCCGTGGCGGCGGCCCGGGCCGGCAAGCACGTCATCGTCGAGAAGCCGCTCGAGGTGAACCTTCGCCGCTGCGACGCCATCATCGACGCCTGCCAAAAGGCCGGCGTGGTGCTCTCGACCATCTTCCCCTCGCGGTTCCACCAGACGTGCCGGGAGCTGAAGCGGGCGATCGACCAGGGGCGGTTCGGCAAACTGGTGGTGGGCGACGCGTTCGTGAAGTGGTACCGTACGCAGCAGTATTACGACAGCGGCGCATGGCGCGGCACGTGGCAGCTCGACGGCGGCGGCGCGCTGATGAACCAGGCCATCCACAGCGTCGACCTGATGTACTGGCTGATGGGCCCCGTCCGGGAAATCCGCGCCCGCTTCGGCCTGCTGGCCCACGAGCGGATCGAGGTCGAGGACACCGTCATGGCCACCCTCGAGTACGAGAACGGCGCCATGGGGGTCCTGGAGGCCAGCACGGCCATCTACCCGGGGTTCCTGAAGCGCATCGAGGTCCACGGCGATGCCGGTTCGGCCATGATGGAAGAGGAAGACTTCAAGGTATGGGAGTTCGCCAAGAAGCGCAAGTCGGACGAGAAGATTCACGCGGCCATGCAGGGTAAGGAAAGCGGCGGCGGCGGCGCCGCCGACCCCGCCGCCATCGGCCACCACGGCCATACCCGGCAGTTCGACGACGTCCTCGCCGCCATCCGCAAGGGCCGCGCCCCGCTGATCGACGGGTTGGAAGGCCGCCGCTCGGTCGAGATCATCCTGGGCGTGTACAAGGCGGCGGAAACCGGCCGCGCCGTCGAACTGCCTCTGAAGTCCGATCCGGTGCTCAAGAGCCGCAAACTGAGCGTAGCCGGCGCGGTTCAGTAGCCGCGGGACCGGCCCCACGGAGCGAGGCTCGCATTTTAGCCCCGTTTTAGGCTGTCTTGCCACCCACTTATTCATTTGTGGGCCCTTACCCGGCCGAGTGGCAGGCGTCGCGCAGCATTGCAGCCAGCAGTTCCATGGGCAGGCCCACCACGTTCGACTGGCTGCCTTCGACCACGTGGACCCAGCACAGCCGGTCCTGGTAGCCGAACGCGCCGGCCTTTCCCGCCCACTGCTCACCGGCGAGGTACTCGCTCAACTGCGCCGGGGTGAGCCGATCCATGCGGAGCAACGTCTGCGCCACGCGGACGTCGGGTTGGCCGGAGGGGACGGGCCAGAGGCACACCCCGCTCAACACGCGGTGCTCCCGCCCGCTGAGTGCAAGGAGGATGTCGCGGGCGTGCTCCCGGTCGCGCGGTTTGCCCAATATCCGGCCGTCGCACTCGACCACGGTGTCGCAGCCGAGCACCAAGCCCCGCTCGACCCGGCCGGCCACCTCGGCCACCTCGGCCGCCTTCAGGCGCGCCAGGCGGGCAACCAGCGCCTCGGGCGACTCCCCCGCACGAGCCGTTTCATCGGCGTTTACCGGAGGCATCACTTCGAAGCGATAGCCCGCCCGGCGCAGCAGCTCACGGCGGCGCGGCGACCGGCTGGCAAGGATTAAACGAGGAGTCGGATGGACCATGGCGTACCGAGGTAGGCGAAAACACCGACAGTATAATATAGGCATCGAGATTCCGCGACCTTTCCGAGCCGCCCTATGTCACCAACACCCCGTCCGCCCCGCCGGCCCGAAGTCCTCTACGAGGACAATCACCTGCTCGCCCTGAACAAACCGGCCATGCTGCCGACCATGGGCGCGCCCGGCGGTACGGAAACGCTGCTCACGACGGCCAAGGCGTATATCAAGGAGAAGTACCAGAAGCCGGGCAACGTGTACTTGGGCGTGGTCAGCCGGCTCGACGCCCCGGTGACCGGTGTGGTCCTCTTCGCCCGGACCTCGAAGGCGGCACGCCGCCTCACCGAGCAGTTCCGGGCGGCCACGGTGGAAAAGACCTACTGGGCGCTGGTCGAGGGGCGGATGGAACCGGCCGACGGGGAATTGGCCAACTGGCTCGCCCCCCACAAGCGGCATCGGCGGATGCAAATTGTAGGGCCCGGGCTCCCCGGGGCCAAGGAAGCTCGCCTCCGATACCGGCGCCTGGCGCCCTGCCGGGGGTTATCCCTTCTGGAGATCGGTTTGATTACCGGCCGCAAGCACCAGATCCGCGTCCAGCTTGCCCACCGCGGCTTCCCCATTGTCGGCGACCGGAAGTACGGCAGCCCGGTGCCCTTTCCGTCGGGCATTGCGTTGCACGCGAGGCGGCTGGTGGTTGCTCACCCGGCAGGAGGCCAGGCCGTCGAGCTGTTCGCGCCCCCTCCACGCTACTGGCCCCTTGCCGAAAATCACCCGGCAGGGTAGGGTCAGGAGAGGGGCTCTTCCGTTTCTAGGCGCACACTGCGTCAAGGTAGTAGGCACACGCCGCTGTGCCCTCCCCAAGTAACGCGGCCTGCACCTGGAAACGGAAGAGCCAGGAGAAGTCGGGCCTGCTTGGAGAGACCTCTTCGTGGCTGAACAGAACTCGATGGCGGAATTCGAAAAGTGTGCCATTCAAAGCGGGCTGCTTACCGAGCAGGACCTCGAGGAGGCCCGCGCCGGAATCCGGTGGTCGAACGGCCAGAACCTCAGCGACGCGCCGCCCACGGCCAAGCAGCTCGCCGAGCGGTTGGTCGAGACCGGCAAGCTGAACTACTGGCAGGCCAGGCAACTGCTCGACGGGCAAACGAAGTTCACCCTCGGCCCGTATCGGATCATCGACTCGATCGGCCAGGGCGGCATGGGCCAGGTGTTCAAGGCCGAACACAAAGTCCTCGGCCGGGCGGTGGCCATCAAGGTGCTGCCGCGGGCGAAGTCGACCCCGGAAGCGGTCAAGAATTTCAACCGCGAAATCCAGGCCCTGGCCAGCCTCGACCACAAGAACCTGGTGCAAGCGGTCGATGCCGGACACGACGGCAACGTGTATTACCTGGTGACCGAGTACGTGCCGGGCACCGACCTGCACAAGCTGGTCCGCCGCCAGGGCCCGCTCGATATGCAAACGGCCGCCCGCATTATCTGCGACGTGGCCGAGGGCCTGCACCACGCCCACCAGCAGGGGCTGATCCATCGCGACGTCAAGCCGGGCAACGTGCTGGTAATGCCCGACGGCCGCGCGAAGCTTTCCGACCTGGGCCTAGCCGGGCCGGTCGACGCCGACGAGGAAAGCGACTCCCGGTTCGGGAAAATCGTCGGCACGGCCGACTACACCTCGCCCGACCACGTCAAAAGCCCGTGGGACCCCTCGCCCCTCTGGGACATCTACTCGTTGGGCGGAACGCTGTACTATGCGGTGACCGGCAGCGTTCCGTTTCCGGGCGGTACGACGGCCGACAAGGCGCGGGCGCACCAGGAATTCCGCCCGGTCGACCCCCGGCGGCTGAACCCGGCGCTGAGCAACGGGTTCGTCGACGTGATGGCCGACATGATGGCCAAGGACCCGGCGCAGCGCATCCCCTCGGCGCGCGAGGCCATCGCGCGGCTGGCGCCCTGGGCTACGGGCCCGTGGTCCATGCCGTCGCCTTCGGTGCGGCCTCCGCTGGCCCCGCCGCCGGTCCGCCCGCCGGCGCTGGGCGACATGGCCGAGAACGACGACGACAGCCCCAGCCAGGTCGTGCCCATCACCGAGTCGCCCGTCGCGCTCGTGTCCGTCCTGCTCTGGGGCGTCGTGCCCGCCCTGCTGCTGCTGGTCATCATCCTCATCTGGCTCCTGGTGCAAGGGGGATAGGCGGCTGCAATTCGCCTTCGGCGAATGTGCGCGAAATGCGGGGGGAATGGTGTGCGGCCTGGGTCTACCCCCAACTCCGATCTCCGATATCCCAACTCCCATCCCCTACCGCGGCAGGAAGTCCTGAA
>PWXP01000542.1 GCA_003561895.1 Planctomycetaceae bacterium
TGCTATACTCGCCGCGTGCCGTTTTTGCGCTTTTGTAGGATGGACATTCTTGTCCGTCTTCGCTATGACGGGCTCGAAAGCCCATCCTACGGAAATGCGCAGTTTTAGCCCGCGGCGAGTAAATATCCCCGCCGTTACGCCAGCCGGCGGTTGGTCAGCAGCAGCCACAGGAAAAAGGGGCCGCCGAGCAGGGCCGTGATGATGCCTACGGGAAGCTCGGTGGGCGCCATCACCGTTCGGGCGACCGTGTCGCAGGCCACCAGGAAGCCGCCGCCGAACAGGAGCGTGGCGGGCGCAAGCGTTCGGTGGTCGGCGCCGACCAGCAGGCGGCAGATGTGCGGCGCCATCAGCCCGACGAAACCGATCGGTCCGCACACGGCCACCACCCCGCCGACGGCCATCGACGCGGCAAAGAAGAGCATCACCTTCGTCCGGTCCACTGCCACGCCGCGCCCGGCGGCAAGCTCTTCGCCGGTGGTCAGCAGGTTCAGTTCGCGGGTAAGATAGAAGACGACCAGCGCGGCGGTCGCCACAAATGGCAAGACGCTCCACATGTCGCCGTAGCCCACTACGCGGTCCAGCCCGCCCATCACCCAGCGGATCATCAAGAAAGTGCGGGTAAAGTCGCTGAGGTATTGGAGTAGCAGGATGAGGCTGGAAAAGAAGAAACTGACGGCCACGCCGGCCAGCAGCATGGTGGCCGTGGAGAATCCCTCGCGTGCCCGGGTCAGTCCGTAAACCAGCAGGATGGACAACACGGCGCCGGCGAAGGCGCAGGCGGTGACGGCCGAGATGCCCAGCGCGCCGGCCCGCCAGCCGAGGTGGATGCACAGCGAGGCGCCCAGGGCCGCCCCGCTGCTGGTGCCCAGCGTGAAGGGGGTGGCCAGGGGATTGCGGAACATGGCCTGGAACGCCATACCGCTGATTGCGAGGCCCGCGCCGGCCAGCAGCGCGACGGCTACCCGGGGGACGCGAAGCTGCCAGAGGATGTCGACGTCGCCGGGTTCGGCCTCGCCCCACACGGCGCCGAGCCCGATCCACTCGCCGCCGGCAAACGGCGCGGTGGCCGTGACGGCTAGTGTCAACAGGAACAAGGCGATGAGCGGAGCCGAGCGTGGCATAAGGGGGTAGTGGAAAAGGGTGAGTAAAGAATGCTAAGGATGGTTCGGCGGACGGCACGGCGGAGCGCGCCTGCTACATCGGGGCGTGGGGGACGACAACGGGGATGGGCGCGGCGGGGTGCTCGACCAGGAGCAGGTCGGTGGCGTACACGCGGCGGAGCACGTTGCCGTCCATCAACTCGCGCGCCGTCCCGCAATACGCGACCGCCCCCTCGCGCAGCGCCACGGCCCGGTGGGCCTCGAGGGCGGCGTGGTTGAGGTCGTGCGTGACGGCCAGCACAGTGACGCCCGTCTCCCGGTTCGCCTCGCGCAGCAGGGCAAGCACCTCGGCTTGGTGCCGGTAATCGAGGAAGGTGGTCGGTTCGTCGAGTAGCAGGAGCCGGGCGCCCTGGGCCAGCGCCGCGGCGATGCCCACTTGCTGGCGTTCGCCGCCGCTGAGCGTATCGAGCATGCGCGGGGCGAACTCGGCGGTGCGGGTGCGCTCCAGCGCGTCGCGCACCGCGCGGCGGTCCTCGCGGCTGAGCGAGGAGAAGGGGCTGAGGTGCGGGTAGCGGCCCATGGCCACGAACTGTTCGACCGTGTACGGCGCCGCCCAGTTGCCCACCTGCGGCACGTAAGCGATCAGGCGCGCCAGCTCACGCTGCCGATAGGTTGCCAGCGGGCGCCCGGCAAGCTCGATGCTCCCTTCACCCCGCAGGATGCGCACCAGGCACCGCAGCAGCGTGGTCTTGCCCGCCCCGTTCGGTCCGACAATGACCACGTACTCGCCGGGGGCGACGTCGAATGAAACGTCGGTAAGCACGGACCTCCCGCCCAGGCGGACGGAAAGCCCGGAAATGCGGAGCAACGGCGTTGACAATTCCTGCGACATGACCGGTCAGTATAGTTTTTCCGTGCCTTTTGCGCAAGCCTGGGGCATCCCTCGCCTGAAGAACTGGAACAGCTATCCCCCATCTACCCATTGGCGGTGCCATAGTTCCAGCACCAGCAGCGACCACAGCCTCGCGGCGTGGTCGAAGCGGCCTTGCTGATGGTCGTCCAATAGGCGGCGCACCGTACCGGGGCAGAAGTAGCCGCGGCCGAGGGCGCGCGCGTCGAGCAGCACGTCGCGGGCCATCGCATGGAGGTCATTCCGGAACCAATAATCGAGCGGCACCCCGAAGCCCATCTTCCGCCGGCGTCGGATGGGGCCGGGCAGCAGGTCGGCGAAGGCGTGCCGGAGCAGCCGCTTGCCGCCACCCCGGCGGAACTTGTGCCCGACCGGCATGCCCGCGGCCAGTTCCACCACCCGGTGGTCGAGGAACGGCTGCCGGCATTCCAGCCCGTGAGCCATCGAGGCGATGTCCACCTTGGTCATCAGGTCGCACGGCAGGTAGGTGGTCAGGTCGGCGAGGCTGGTGGCCGTGACGGGATCGCGGCCGGCGGCCCGGGCCATGGCCGCCTCGAGGAACTCGACCGGATCAGACCCCGGCAGCGAGGCGGCGAACTCGTCGGAGTACAGTTCGCCGCGGCGGGCACCGCCGAAAATGGCGATCCACTCCAGGTAGCGCCGGGCGGGCGGCTGGCCCAGCGATTCGACGAATCGCTTGAAACGGCGTCGCCACGATTTCTGCCGTACGCCGGCCGGCAATCGCTGCCACAGGCCTGCGGTGAGCGCCCCGCGCACCGCGCGCGGCAGGCGGTCGAACCACGCCCCAAGCCACACGGCCCGGTATCGGAGATAGCCGGCAAACAGCTCGTCGCCGCCGTCGCCGCTGAGCGCCACGGTCACGTGCCGGCGCGTCAGCTCTGCGACGTACCAGGCGGGAATGGCCGAACTGTCGGCAAACGGCTCATCGTAATGCCAAACCAGCTTGGGTAGGATGTCGACGGCGCGAGGCTCGACCCGGAAGTCCTCGTGCTCGGTCTCGAACCGCTCGGCCGCCAGTCGGGCGTAGCGCGTTTCGTCGTATTCGGCAATCGGAAAGCCAATGGAGAAAGTGCGCAACGGCGCGGCGCCCAATTCCCGCATCAGCCCGACGATGATCGTCGAATCGAGGCCCCCGCTGAGGAACGCCCCCAGCGGCACGTCGCTTTGCAGCCGCAACCGCACGCTCTCGGTCAGCAGAGCCCGCAGCTCGGCAGCCGCCTGCTCGAAAGGGCGCACCGCTTCCAGCTTGAAATCGGGTTCCCAGTACCGATGCACCGCGAGCCGGTCGAACTCCCAAAGGGCATAGCAGCCGGGCGGCAGCTTCGCGTACCCCCGGAAGATGCACCGCGGGTGCGGCACGTACTGGTACGTAAGGTATTCGTCGAGGGCCTGCGGGTCCAGCTCGCGCGGGAGGCCGGGAACGGCCAACAGGCTCTTCAACTCGCTGGCGAACAGCAGCCGCCCCGGCTCTTGCCGGTACACCAGCGGCTTTTGCCCGAGGCGGTCGCGGGCGAGCAGGAGGCGGGCGTTCCGGGTGTCCCACAGGGCGAAGCTGAACATGCCGACCAACTCGCCAAGCATTGCCGGCCCGCGGTCCTCGTACAGGTGGACCAGCACCTCGGTGTCGCAGTCGGACCGGAAGCGGTGCCCGGCCTCTTCCAGTTTCCGCCGCAGCGGCTTGAAATTATAGATTTCGCCGTTGAAGACCACGCAGACCGTTTTCTCTTCGTTCGACATCGGCTGGGCTCCGCCGGGCAAGTCGAGAATGGCCAGCCGCCGGTGGCCGAGGGCCACCCCGGGCACCGCCCCACGGCCCGGCTGCAACTCGATACCGGAGGCGAACTCGCCCCGCCCATCCGGCCCGCGGTGGGCCAGCACGCCGGTCATGCGCGCCAGCGTGGGCGCGTCGAGCGATTTCGAGGGATCGGTCCAAACGCCGCCGGTGATGCCGCACATGGTCAGCCTTTAGTCGCGGCGCGCGTCAACGCGGTCCCGGCGGCGCTGCGAGGCGTGCCAGGATTCCCATGCCCGCTGGTCGTAGCTGAAGTTCTGCCCGGTCAGCCCAACCAATGCCTCCAGCACGGCCGAGTTCCGCATCTGCTTGCGGATGACCTTCGGCTGGGGGTTCATAGAAATCCCACCACCGCCGGACGTACCGCCGGTGGGAAAACTCATGCTCATGGCGCCGGGGTTCTGCGAGCCCAGCCGAAAGGTGTGCCTGGTGACCAGGGCGTCGATAAGCGGGCCGACGGCCGACTCGTTCCCGACGTAACTCAGCGCGACCCCCGCCCGATTGATCGTGTTGTTGTCCCGGTCTCTCAGCTTCTCGACAAAAAACGCGGTGACGGCCCGGTCGTCGGTCGGCTTCAAATAATCGAGGCAACTGAGCCGGACTTCCTCGACGGGATCGTCGATGGCCGCTTCGGCCAGCGCCTGCCGCGCCGCGGGGGTGCCGAGCTTCGCCAGCACTTGGGCAAAGAGGATGCGCGCTTGCGGGTGCCGGGCGTCGCTCAGCCGGTCGGTCAGGGCCGGCACGGCGTGGGCGTCGTCGATGCTCAGCAGGTTCTGCCGGGCCTGACCCGCCCGGTCGGTGCCCAGCCAGTTGTGCCACCGGTTGATCGTTACGTACCATTCCTTCTGCGCGGTCTCCAATTGGCGATCCCGCTCGAGCAACGCAATCTCCTGCCGCGTGCGCCAACGGCCCTGGTAGCGAACGTACCCCCGTTGGGCCATCACCTCTTCCTGCGTCATCCACTGCCCGTCGAACTGCGAATAGCCCAGCACCCGGCGGGCATCCTGGTGGTCGGGCTCCAGTTCGATGACCCGTTGCAAGTGCCGTTGACGCTGTTCGAGAAGGCGGTTTTCGAGGCACCACTCGGCCAGTGCCCATTGTCCCTCGACCGTATCGGGATAGTTCGGCCGGATGCGGCGATACTCGGCTTCTTCGGGCCGCTCGCGGAGGAGCTGCCGCACCTGGTCGGCCCGAAGCGTTACGGTGGCCCCGTCGGCGACCCGCACGACGAACTTCTGCCTGGGGTTTTCATCGGGATTGAGCAGTTCGCCCTCGATCCGCCCGCCCGACTGCAAAATGAACACTTCAGCCGGACACGGAGCCGCCGTGGCCAGTCCCACTGCCAAGTACAAAGCTGCGCTGAGCCGATGCATTTCGAACCCCCCTCGTTCTCTTCGCGACGGACCGCTTTCGCCCTCAAGGAAGAAATTGGCTACTGCACTCTATTATACACGGCCGCCCCCCTTGGGTCAGCGCTGGACCTTGTGGCGCCGTGGGGCGACGTCGATTTCTATTTTTCCCCACATTTTTGTGGCGTGCCGCACTTGCATTTCTCTTTCAGTCTCTTTCGGTAGACTTTCCCTTATTACGGAGGGTTCGTTTCTACGCCCATTGGGGGCAAGCCCGCCCGCGGTGCACAGCCCCGAGGGCACTCCCCCGTGCATGACACCCGGCCCGCCCCGCACCACAATAGTTTTAATTTCCGGCGGTGGCCCGGTCGGTGGCGTATTGGGGAGTTGGCGGTGCAGGGTGAGGATGTGCTTCGCAAGCGCGGCGAGAGCGTCGAACGATGGACCTGGCAAGGGGGCTGCCTCGGCGTATTCCCCCGGTAACGGTGCCCGGCGGCCCGCCTGTGTAAAGACTCTCGACCCCGTCCCAGCGGTTTCGGCCTCCCCCCATTGCCGACAAATCTCAAACCGCTTGGGACTCCCATTCCCGTGCGCGTTCGGCCAGCGCGTCGACCGCTTCCGGCCAATCGTGCAAGGTTGCGGGGTCAAAGTCGGCTCCGTTGGGCCAAACCAGCGTGTGAACCTCCGGATCGAGCGACACCTGCTCAAAGACCGACGGGTCGCGCAGAAGACCGAACAACTCGCCGGCGAGCACTGGACGAA
>PWXP01000143.1 GCA_003561895.1 Planctomycetaceae bacterium
GAATGGTCCGGTCCTTCCCAGCTTTCCCAAAGCCCCGCAATGGCGAATAACCCGTCGTCGGGCAGGCGAATGAAATACGGTTGCCTGCGCCGGCCGTTCTTCCGCCACTCGTAGAATCCGTCGGCGGGCACGAGGCAGCGGCGGCGCCGGAACGCGGCTTTGTAGGCAGGCTTCCGAGCCACGGTCTCGGCCCGGGCGTTGATCATCCGATTGCCGATGGCGGGGTCCTTGGCCCAATGCGGGATTAGCCCCCAGCGGAGTCGGACTAGTCCCCGCTGCGGCGTGGCGGTGGAATGGAGCCGCACCGCGGGAACGGGTTGGCTGGGGGCGATGTTATAGCGGGGCGCCATCGGGGGCACTTCGCCGGGCAGGCCGAAATGCTCGGCGATGGCACTGGCCGGGGCGCGGAGGGTGAATCGTCCACACATAGCGCCCCATTCTAGCCAAGGGGCGCCGGATGTGCGATGATGGGGGCGCCGTTGCATCGGAAACGCAAAAACCTTACTGGCCGGTAAGGGGACGGGTCCCCCGCCGGCCCGCGAACGGATACCCGAAAGAAGCCGAGAGCCATGAGCGAATACATTCAGGTCGTGACAACTACCGAGAAGCAGGACGACGCCGTTGCGATTGCCGGCGCGCTGGTTGAGCAACGGCTCGCCGCCTGCGTGCAGATTGTCGGCCCGGTCACCAGCGTGTACCGCTGGAAAGGCCAGATTGAAACCGATCAGGAGTGGCAGTGCTGGGCCAAGAGTCGGCAGGACTGCTACGGGCGTATCGAGCAAGCGATTCGGGAGCACCACCCCTACGAGGAGCCTGAAATCCTGGCCGTGCCCATCACGGCGGGCAGCGCGAGTTATCTGCGCTGGATGGATGGGGAAGTGGAATCGCAGTCGCAGGATGAAACGGGGGGCTGACATCCCCCCTTGGCCGTCCCCCTCGCCGCTCCGGCGCGCCGCTCGGCGCGCATCGCCGCCGCTATTCGTGCCGCAGGGCCTCGATGGGGTCCATTTTGGCGGCGCGGACGGCCGGGTAGAGTCCGAATGCGATGCCGATCGACACGGCGATGGCCAAGGCCAGCGGGATGGACCAGGGGACGATGATCGGATCGACCGCCTGGATCACCTCCGGCAACTGCTCCATGACGTCGGGCGCGGCCGCGTCGAGCGCCCAACGGATGCCGCGCGACACCGGCCCGCAAAGCAGCCCGCCCAACACGCCGGTCATCCCGCCGAAGACCGACAGCAGGACGGTTTCGGCGAGGAACTGGCGGATGATGTCGCGGCGTTTGGCGCCCAGCGCGCGGCGGATGCCGATTTCGCGGGTCCGCTCGGTGACGGTGGCCAGCATGATGTTCATAATGCCGATGCCGCCCACCACCAGCGAGATGGCGGCAATCAGACCCATGAACAGGATGAACATCATGCGCGTGGTGCGGGCCTGCTCGAGCAGTTCGAGGGGGACGGTAATGCCGTAGTCTTCGGTGCGGTGGTGGGGGCGGAGCGTTTCCCTGACGAGGTCGGCGGTTTCCATCACGTGTTCGACCTTGTCGATGCGCAGGGTGGCCTGGCTGAGTTCCACCACTTCGCCTTCGAAGGAGCCGCTGCGTCGGGTGATCACGTGGTCGCCGATGCGCGACCAGAGCGTGCTGATGGGGATGTACACGTCGAAGTTGAAGTCCTGCCCGGCCAGCGAACCCCCGATGCCCGAAGTGGGCGACCGCGGGCGCGTGACCCCCACAACGCGGTAAAACGTCTCCTCGACGCGGACCGACTGGCCGATCGGGTCGTCGAGCGGAAACAAGCGCTCGGCCGTGCCCGCCGCCAACACGCAATGGTTCGCCTTGGTGCGCATGTCGGCGTCGGTGAGGAATCGGCCGCGGGCCATATCCAGCCTATTGACTTCGAAGTATTCCGGCGTGCAGCCGACCAGCCGCCCGTCGACCAGCCGCCCGCCGCGGCCGAAACGGCGTCGGATTTCGCGGATAGGCAGCCCGCGCTCGATCGTGGGGATAGTGGCCATCATGCGTTCGTAGTCGGCCCGGGTGATACCGTAGGGGACCGGCCCGCGGATGCCTTCGGTGGTCTCGCTGGGCGGCTCGATGGAACGGACGATGACGTTGTTGGCGCCGAGGCCCTCGATTTGCTCCTGGGCTTTGCGGCTGATTCCCTCGCCGATGGCCAGCAGCCAGATGACGCTGGCGATGCCGATGAAGATGCCCAGCACGGTCAGCAGCGACCGCATCAGGTGCAGCGACAGGCTCTTGACACCGAGCTGCAGCGTTCGTACCCAGAGTAGGAGCATGGCTCACCGATCCCCCACGCGTTCGTCCGACTGGACCATGCCGTCCCTGAGGCGCACGATGCGTTTGGCGCGGCGGCCGACGTCGGGCTCGTGGGTTACCATGATAATGGTCTTGCCTTCGCGGTTGAGCGAATCGATCAGGTTCAAGATGTCCTCGGTGGTGGCCGAATCGAGGTTGCCGGTGGGCTCGTCGGCCAGCATGAAATAGGGATCGTTCACGAGGCTGCGGGCGATGGCCACGCGCTGCTGCTGGCCGCCGGAGAGTTGGGTGGGGCGGTGCCCGAGCCGGTCGCCCAGTCCGACCTGGTCGGCCAGTTCGCGGCAGCGGTTTCGGTCGGTCGCCCCGAGTTTGCCCTGGTAATACAGCGGCACCTCGATGTTCTCCAGCACGGTAAGCTGGGGAATCAGGTTGTACGACTGGAACACGAACCCGATGCTCGACGCGCGGATTTCGCTCAGGCGGTCGTCGTCGGCGCGGGTAATATCCTCCTCGCCCAGCCGGATGCGGCCGGACGTGGGATGGTCCAGGCAGCCGACGAGGTTCAGCAACGTGCTCTTTCCGGAACCGGAGGCGCCCATAATGGCGACGAAGTCGCCCGCAGGCACGTCGAGATCGACGCCGCGCAGCGCGCGCACCGTACCGCCGTCGAGGTGGTACTCGCGGGTCAGCGCTTCGCAACGTGCGGCGTACTGCATGGTTCTTTCGTTCTTCGGGCAGGCCGGAGGGAAACCCTCGCCGAACCCTGCTCAATTCGCGGGGCGTCCTGTTGGAGTTCACGCTTTAGCGTGCAGGCCGGGCGTGTGCGGCATCCGGCACGCTAAAGCGTGAACTCCAACAGTGGCGGGCAAATGTTCAAAACCGGGGGGCCGATGTCCTCATGGGGTTTGGGGCCTTCCGGCCGACAGTTTCGACAGCGCGGCCCTTAGCTCCGCGCGGTCGAGCTTGCCGTCGCCGTTGAGGTCGATCTCGTCCATCTGGGAGCGGAGCCGTTCGGGAATTTCGTCGCCTTCGAGGAAGCCGTCGCCGTTTCGGTCGAATCGGGCGAACATGCGGTCGACGATCGTGTCGGGGTCGGGCTGGCCGCCGGCCGATGCACCGCCGCCCTCGCCGCGCGGCCCTCCTTCTGCCCGACCGCGACCCGCGCCCGAGCGGGCACCGCCGGGCGATTCGGGGCCGCCCGGGCCGCGCGGCGCGCCGGGTTCGGGCAACTCCGCCGGGCCGTCCGCGACAAGTGGCTCGTCACCCGAAGTTAATTCGGGCAACCCGACCCGATCGCGATACGCCGCCGCGTTGAGGATCACCCGATCGCCCTCTTCCATGCCCTCGCGAATGACCACCGTCTTGTCGTTGGTCGAACCGATAGCCAGTTCGCGGGCCTCCAGCCCCCCGCGCGTCGGCGTAATGCAGTAATACTTCCCGCCGTGCTCGAACACCGCCTGCACGGGAAGCTGGAGCACGCTCGGAATCCGCTCGACCAGGATGCGCACCTCACCGGTCAGGCCGGGGCGCAGCCCAGGCGGCGATCCCTCAATACGGACCGTGGTGCCGTATTCCCGCACGTGCGCCGAGTGCCAACTGGTGGGTTCGGGGTACTCGTTCACCTGGGTGACCACCCCGGTCAATTCGCGGTCGGGGAAGGCGTCCAGGCGGATCGTGGCCCGCTGGCCCGCGGCCACCTGCGAAATGCGCGCCTCGTTGATCTTGGCTTTCGCCTGCATACGCTTCGGGTCGGGCAGCCGGATGATCACCTGCCCTTCGCGCACCTGCTCGCCCTCGGCAATGATGATCTCCTGCGTGCCGCGGCGGTCGGTCTGGTTGGCATAGACGACCTGGCCGGGCTCGGGCGCGCGCATGGTGCAATTCTCAATCTGCTCCTCAATCAGGGCGAGCTGCTCCAGGTCGAGCCGGTGCGAATCCTTCTGGGCCCGGTAGCGGGCTTCGGACGTGGCGATGTCGCTTTCAAGTTGCTTGAGCATTCTGGCCCGCGTGAACTCCTTCAACACCCGAAGCTTCGTTTGAGCCATTTCAAGCTGGTTTTTGGCCTTCTCGACGGCGAACTGGTCGGCTTCGAGCTGCAGCGGCGTCACGTAGCCCTTGGTCGCCAGCCGCTTGCTGTAATTGAGGTATTCTTCCGCTCGGCGCAAGTCCTCCTCGGCCACGAATATCTGGCTTTGGATATTCTGGACCTCCTGCTGATACTGCCCTTCCAAGTACTCCTGCTTGGCGATCAGGGCCGTTTCGTAGGTATTTCGAGACTTGACGACCTCGGCTTCGCTCGAATTGACCACGATCTGCTGCCGGGTCCGATCGTTTTCCAGCGCGGAACTGTCGAGGCGGGCGAGCACGTCGCCTTCCTCCACGTACGTCCCTTCGGAAATGATTTCGAGAATGGTCGTACCACTGGTGCCTTTCGCCCTGACTTCGCAACGAATTTCGACGTTGCTGGCGCTTTCGACCTCCCCGCGTTCGGTAATGTCATGGATGAAGTTCGAGCGGGTGGCCACGTGGATCATCGGCCCGCCTTCCTGGCCCGAGAGCGAAAGCCCCGGCAGCAACCGCCACGCGCCGGTAAGCACGACTCCGCCCAGCACTGACACCGCCAGCAAGGAGCGCAACGCAAACCCTACCCGGTTGCTGCCAACCGATCCCTGGCCATTGTGGGCCATATCTTTATACCTCCAAAATGCGATCCCGAGAAACAGTCGCAGCCTTAGGGCTCGCGCCGCGGGTCACTACCGGCTGCAACCTATCGGTGGGGCTTTCTCCCGCGAACAGAACCACCTCTCTCATCCTCCATTATACCAACGAAGCGTTTCGGGTGGAGTGGAAAACGGGTTCCTATGTTCTCGTCCGGCTTCCGAACGTGTATAATGCAGCACCGGGATGCCGTACCCAGACTAGTCAGACCGGCGCGACGGCACATTACCCCCTGCCCGGAAGCACGCAGCTCATACCCTGCGGGTAACCGTTCATGGGCCGGCCGGGCACTGGTCCATTTTCGCGGCGAATAGGGCGTTATCCAATAGGAATACCTTGTCCGCCGCGAAAATTGGGACAGTGCCCCGTGATCCGTTACGCGGAACCGCTCCGGCTTCCGGTAGGCCGACCCCCCCAAATGGCGGCGAACCGGCAGGCGAGATTAGGTTTACGCGCCAGGTTGAAGACATGCCTCGGGCGGTCAGCATGGCCGATACGCAGGAGCAGGCGGAAACAAAACGGCCATCCAAGCGATAGACGAGGACATTCGTATCAAGGGCATTCGTGCAGTTGGTCTCGCGTCAGATGGGGCCCGTCCGATACGATCGGAACCGCATCGCACAAACGATCCAAGTCGAGACACGCCTGCTCGCCCGCACCAGCCGGTTCCTCGGTGGATTCCAGGCGCAGCCGTGCCCGGGTGCCTGCGGCGAGAGAAAGTTCCTGATCCGGTTTCAGGATTCCATCGACGAACATGGCTGTGATGACCTGATTCATGACAATCCACTCCAGTTTGAAACACCCGATCCAGCATCATGGACTCGGCAAGGAAGCGCGGGTTGCGACACGTCCTTCGAATCGTCCTCTTCCATAGGTGCCCGTACGCAGTTAAACCGAGCGGTTTCAGAGCGTCAATGGTCTGCCGGGAGCC
>PWXP01000594.1 GCA_003561895.1 Planctomycetaceae bacterium
AAAACTTGCAGCCGTTCACGAGTTTTAGGACTGGGATTGCCACCAAACAGGCGTGTCGATTATGTTTCAGCCACAAATAGCCAGTTCTCATAGACCGCAAGGCCCGCTGGACGAGGCCGGGAAAGTCGGGGAATTGGCCTCCAAACACTACGGTGAGCGGCGCGATCGCGCCGGTCCAAGACGCTCGCCTTATGCAGTCGCCGCAGCGGAAAATCAGTCGTTTCTTGAGTCGAGGCGTCTGCCGTTCGTTGCTGCGCACATATCGTTTCCTTCGGCCGAGAAGGCCAAGGTTTAGCCCGTGAACGCTTACCGTTTGCCGTTCTTCTGGGGTACTTGGCGTGCCTCAGGACCGTGAACGGCTACGCGTTCATAAGTAATCGTCGCGGGTGTCAAAATCCAGGCCATCTCGGGAGACCGCGACGTAGGTCCCTTGGCCTCGGGGGCCGCCCGGCGGGTTGGGACCGTGATAGTACATCACAATACGCTCATGCTCCGCATCCAGGTGTACGTCGGGACTGGCCACATGATCGCCCCGGCGCCCGTGAGCGATGGGCGTGTCTTCCATCGGCAAAACACCCCCTTCGTGAATCGTCCAGGGGCCCTCCAAGGCGTCGGCATACGCCAATCGAATGAATCCGCCATGATGATGGGCGAAGTACAGGTAGTACGTTCCCAGCGGCTCCTCGATCCACTCCGGCACACGGATCAGCGACGGACCGTTGATGTTCCTGCCCCGGTTGCCTTCCAGGCCCGGCAGTTTACGGTGGATGAACGGGTTGTCTGAGAGCGCGCCCGACCATCCTTGACGAAACGGCCGGCCGTGGGTAGGCTTGCCCTATTGGGGGTTACCGGTTTGCGGCGGGCAGAGGGCCGTGGGAGGCCCGATGGATGAAATATGCCCGACAAGGACCACCGGACCCTTCTCCGGCGGTCGCTTCCGGAAACCCCAAGTCCTCGGTACTCAACGCATGTTTTCCACCACCGACATCCTGGGCCCGGACGGGCGCATTGCAAAGCGACTTCCCGGCTACGAGCACCGCCGGGAGCAGTTGGCCATGGCCGAAGCGGTCGAGCGGGCGATCGCACAGAAGCGGCACCTGATAGTCGAGGCGGGCACGGGCGTGGGGAAGAGTTTCGCCTACTTGGTGCCCGCTATTCTGGCTGTCGCCGGTGAGACGCCCGAGGGGGAGCCCCGCCGACGCGCGCTCGTCTCCACGCATACGATCAGCCTCCAGGAGCAGTTGATCCACAAGGACATCCCGTTCCTCAAGGAGGTCATTCCGCTGAAGTTCAACGCCGTCCTGGCCAAGGGGCGGGGGAATTACCTCAGTCTCCGGCGATTGCACAATGCGATGCAGCGGGCGGGCGGGCTGTTCAGCAGCCAGGAGGAATACGATCAGCTTCGCATCCTGGGGCAGTGGGCGAAGGAGACCGACGACGGCTCGCTGGCCGACCTCGACTTCAAACCCGTGCCGGCTGTCTGGGACGAGGTGAAAAGCGACGGGAGCAACTGCATGGGCCGCAAGTGCCCACAGTACAAAAACTGCCATTATTACCGCTCGCGCCGAGAGCTGCAAGAGGCGCAGGTAATGGTAGTCAACCACGCACTGCTGTTCACCGACCTGGCCCTGCGGCGAAACCAGGTGCGGCTGCTGCCCGACTACCACATCGTGGGGTTCGACGAAGCCCACACCATGGAAGCCGTTGCCGGTGACCACCTGGGGCTGCGCATCACCAGCGGGCAGGTCGATTGGGTGCTGCGGAAGCTGTACAACGACCGGACGAACAAGGGGCTGCTGGTAGGCCGGGGCGGCACGGCCGAGGCGCAGCGCATGGTCGAGGAGTGCCGCCACCGGGCCGACCGGTTCTTCGGCGAGATGGTCGAATGGCAGAAGGTCCAGGGGCCGGCGAACGGCCGTGTGCGCCGGCCGCCGGACCTGACCAATCCGCTCAGCGAGGGGTTGGCCGCGTTGTCCGGCAAGGTGCGCGCGGTGGGCAACAAGCTTAAGAAGTCCGAGCAGTCGCAGGACTTCACCGCCGCCGCCGGCCGGCTCGAGACCATCGCCGACGAGATCTGCCAGTGGATGGAGCAGCGCATCGCCGAAGCGGTCTATTGGATTGAGGACGTCGCCGGCCGCCGCTGGCGCCGGGTGGAACTGGCCGCCGCGCCGATCGACGTCGGCCCGGCCCTCCGCGAGCAGCTTTTCGATCCGGTCGATACCGTGGTGACGACCAGCGCAACACTGGCCACCGGCAAAGAGTCGTTCGCGTTCTTTCAGTCGCGCGTCGGGCTGGCCGAGGTCGAGGGACTGCGCCTGGGCAGCCCCTTCGACTACCGCCGCCAAGCCCGCCTCGTGCTGCCCGACGGCATCCCCGATCCCGGCGGGCAGGCGGCCGCCTTTCAGGATCGGGCATTCGAGCTGATCCGCCGATACGTGGCCGAAACCGACGGCCGCGCGTTCGTGCTGTTTACCAGTTACGGCATGATGCGGAAGGCGGCCGAAGCGCTCAGCCCGTGGCTGCTCGAACAGGGGCTGACCCTGCTGAGCCAGGCCGACGGCGTACCGCGCAGCCAGATGCTCGACCGGTTCAAGCAGCAGCCGCGCAGCGTGCTGTTCGGCACCGACAGTTTCTGGCAGGGGGTGGACGTGCCGGGCGACGCGCTGCAGAACGTCGTCATCACGCGTCTGCCGTTCAGTGTACCCGACCGCCCCCTCCTGGAGGCCCGGCTGGAGGCCATTCGCGCCCGCGGCGGCAACCCGTTCCGCGACTACCAGTTGCCCGAGGCCATCCTGAAGCTCAAGCAGGGCTTCGGACGCCTCATCCGCACGCAGACCGACACGGGCATGGTGGTGATCCTCGACCCCCGGCTGCGCACGAAGCCCTACGGCCGCCAGTTCCTCGACGCGCTGCCGGAGTGCGAGGTGGTGGGCGAGTGAGTTCAACAGTCGAGGAACTTCTCGCAGAACCAGACCGTCGCATCGTAGATGATTGTGGCCGTCTGGAAGCTGCACGTCGCCCGATACCCACCGCCGGGTCGTAGTTTCTTCGCCATGGCTCACCCGCCTGTATTCGATGATGCGTTTCGCAAACCGGCCGGGCTCGCGCTCGATCCACCGGTTCGGATCGGGGCGATCGGATGCCGGAAACGTTCACTTCAAAGCGTCTCCAGAGCACGACGGCCATCGCCGACGGGGTGAATCCAGCGGATGGTTTTGAGCAAGGTAATCCCATCGGGACACTGCTTGAGCGCACTCTTCAGGGATTCGTCCAGCGTGACAATGATGCGGTCCGCCGCCAGGGCCGCCTCCAAAAGATGCCGATCCTTTTCGATCGCGGCCCGTGCCTTCTCGGTGTAGTTGTCCAGTTGGAGCGGAGCGTTTGCGGGCTCAACGGTTGTCGGCGCCTTGCGTCGGCCAGCCATCGATAGGCGCCACTTGCGCGAAAATCGGCTCATGTGACGCTTCCATTCCTCCGACGACTCCGGCGTTATACCGACCCGATGGCAAATGGCGAGGATTGCCAATAGACACCCGCGACAAGCAGACGACACGGGATGCTCCGTTTCCCCTGCGGCGCGGACGACCGATGCATCGACGACGATAACAAGCCGTTTCACTTGTTCGCCTCCCGGGCCTCGACGGCGTCCAAATATGCCTGCTCTGCCCGAAGCTCCGTGTCGTCGAAGTCTTCCGGCCAGTCGCCATACGCACCTCTCTCGTCAAGTTCGGCGGTGATGATGGCCGTATTGCCCTCTTTGTCCCGCCGCAGCCAATGCAGCGCAACATCGCGCTTGTCGAGTTGCCCCGTGGCCACCAGCGTCTGAAGCTCCCGCAACAAGATGGCACTGTGCGTCTCAACAACCGCCACAACTCCACGCGCAACGGCACCCTTCAGCACACCCGCCAGCCTTCGCTGCGCCAAAGGGTGCAGGTGAATCTCCGGCTGTTCCAGGTACACCAATTGTCCCGGATCGGCCACGAGCAGTGCCACCAAGACGGGCAGCGATTGCGACACGCCGAAGCCGACATCCGCAATGCTGACCAGGTCGCGCGCCCCGCCGCGCCGGCTGTGAGGCAGACGGCCCGCCTTGAGTTCCACCTGCGTATCGTCAACCTTTTCAGCTTTCACCTTCCACGTCAGCCCCATGGCTTCCAGGGCCGACCCGAGTTGCTCCAACCGGTCCTTCCGACCGTTCACCTGCCACTGGGCGATCACGCTTGCGACGTACGGCTCGAAGGTGCCCTGGAAGTCCGGGCCGCCGACTCGCTTCGGGTAGGTGCGCAGTGGATTGCCTCGGAGTCCCGGAAGATGTATGATGCCCTCAATGTACGGTACGAACGTCTTGCCGGGAGATACGCCGGACGGTCCAAAACGAATGGGCTGCGTTGTCCTGCCCAGCGAAGCCGGCTCGAGCACGAAAAAACACCGGTCGCGCCGGACCGCCCAACCACGCATCCCATTCCACGGCGGCGGCAGTATCTTCACGATGTCGTCGTGAGACATCGCCGGATGAGCGACAAACCGCTCTTCCCCGAATTGATACGTCATCTCTCGGAGTTCAAACCCCTTCTCCACGTCTTTCTGAAACACCAGCCCGAGCGATTGCCCATCGGCCAATGCGAGCTGGACGGCGAACTCGCCCCCGGCCCCTTTGTTCAGCACCTGATCCGCCCGCGTGAACCGCACGTTGTCGCCGTCCAACCGCAACGCGCCGGGGTCGCCCGACGATTCCAGGGTCTGCTTCAGCAGAAGAAGGGGCTGCATGATGCTCGACTTTCCCGAGCTGTTGGCCCCGGCGAGAACCGTCACCGGACGGATCTCCACCGTCTGTTCGGACCCGATCGACTTGAAGCCGCGCACGGTCACGCGAGCAATTCTTTTCGGTGTTGTCGTCATGGCTTGGTGCCTTTCATCGGCTTATGCCGGAATCCCATAAGCGCTCTGCTGCGGTAGCGGACGCCACGGTATATTATATCGCACGGGCCGGCTTGCCGCGAAGTGGGTACTCCCGCGATCTCTTCCACCGGCATTCCGAATGCCGAACAGACGTTACTGGGGGGGTTCTCGATCATGTATCACCTCCAAGCTCGCGGCGTTTGTCTTCCAGGAATCGCTGGAGTTCATCATTGCTGGGCAACTCCACCTGATACTTCGAAACGAACAGCCGGTTATCGATGGCAGCCAGGGCGTATTCGACCAGGGCGTGGTCCTTGCCGGTGCATAGCAGCAGCCCGAAGGGCGGATTGTCGCCTTCCGCCATCATGTGCTTGCGGTACCAGGTCACGTAGGTGTTGAGCTGCCCGATGTGTTCGTGGCGGAATTCGTCCACTTTCAGGTCCACCAGGACATGGCACTTGAGAATGCGGTGGTAGAACACGAGGTCGACGAAGCCTCGGGTCTTGCCGATGACGATGCTTTTCTGTTGCGCCTCCAGGCAGAACCCGTGGCCCAATTCGAGGAGGAAGTCGCGCAGGTTCTCGACGAGCGCTGCCTCCAGGTCGGTTTCGGCCACGGCGTCCTTGGCGCGCAGGCCCAGGAATTCGAACACATACGGGTCGCGGATGGCAAGCTTCGGCTCGGCCGTCTCTGCCCCGGCCTGGACCATCGCCGCCAGCTTCTCCTCGTCGTCCGACATCCCCGACCGCTCATAATAGAGCGCGGCGATCTGACGTTTGAGCTGCCGCACCGACCAGTTCCCGCGGATGCACTCGATCTCGTAGAACGCCCGCTTCAGCGGGTCGCCGATGCCGATCAGTTCCACAAGGTGGGTGAACGACAGCCGTTCCAGCGGTAAGGCGGTGTAAAACAATAAACTACCGGGAACTTCAAGCGTGGGATAGGCTTCCAGCCTGTCTTTTCCGGCGACAGGCTGGAAGCCTATCCCACGCAATTCGGTAGGTTATTGGGTT
>PWXP01000380.1 GCA_003561895.1 Planctomycetaceae bacterium
GCACTTGCTGCCCGAGAACACCATCTGCGTGCGCCCGTCGATCTCGCGGATGATGGGCGTGCAGTAGCTTCGGGTCTTGTGCTCCCGGGGCGTCTGCCAGACGGTTTCCCCCGTTCGGCGATCGAGCCCGAAAATGAACGAGTCGCCGTCGTGGTCGCCGTTGATGATCACCAGGTCGTCGAACAGCACCGGCGAGGAGCAGAATCCGTGGACGCTGGCGAAACGGCCGGGCCGCACCAGCCACAGCCGCCGGCCGTCGAGGCAGTACGCGGCCACGACGATATTACCCGGGGTCACCCCGGTACGGCTGGTGAAATCGGGTTCCAGGTAGGCCACGTACACCCGCTCCCCGTCGGTGGCCGGCGTACCCGAGGCGCGGCTGTTGAGCCGGTGGATTCTCTCCAGGGGCGCCTCGATGACGGTCCGCTGCCACAGCATTTCGCCGGTGCGGCGATCGTAGCAGAGCAACACCCGCTTCGACTGCTCTTCCAGGCAGGTCGACAGCAGCACCTTGTCTTCCCAGACGATGGGCGACGCGTGTGACGTGCCGGGGACGGCGGTGCGCCAGGCGATATTGTTTCCCGAGGGGCCGTCCCAGTGGATGGGTACCTTTTTTTCGAGGCTGGTTCCGTCGCCCCGGGGTCCCCGCCAGCCGGGCCAGTTTTCACCGCCCTCGAGGCTGGCTGAGAACGCGGTGACGCCGGCCAACGACAACAGTAAAAGGAAGGTGCGGAACATCGGTTTCTGCTCGCCTGCGGGTGGGATTGGGTATATACCGTCGTCTACACACGTCGGTTGTAACGCCGGCGCCGTGCGGTGTCAAGCAGTTGGGAGAGAGCGGCACGGCCGGCACGAGGCAAGCTGCGCTTCGTACGACAGGGTGTCGCATAAACGCGCCGATGTGTCGCTGGAGAGTCCTGCCACCTTGGCACGTCGTGCCGAACGGCGTCCCCCGCTCACCTTGATTTGGCCGGATGGCACACCGTTTGCCCGTCCTGGCAGCTAGCCACGTGCATGGGAGGAAACCGTCGATGAGACAGCCCGCGGTCAACGAAGCCCATCCCAACCATGGGAAGGTCGGAAAGCGATGGCACGCGATGGACGGCGAGGAGGTTCTCGCCGCCCTCGGCGCGCCTCGGGACGGACTCAGCCGGCAAGAGGCAGGCCGGCGCTTGCAGACGCACGGCCCGAACGAACTGCCGCAAGAGAGGCAGGCCGGCCCCCTCGAACGGTTCCTGCGTCAGTTCAACAATCTGCTCATCTATATCCTACTCGTTGCGGCCGTGCTCACCGCTTCCTTGGGCGAGTGGGTCGATACGGCGGTCATTGTGGCGGTGGTCGTCATCACCGCGGTCATCGGATTCATCCAGGAGGGGAAGGCGGAGCGCGCGATGGAATCGATCCGCGGCATGCTCTCGCCCAAGGCCACCGCGCTGCGCGACGGCGACCGACACGAACTGCCCGCCGAGGACCTGGTCCCCGGCGACGTCGTCCTGCTGGGGGCGGGCGATCGCGTACCGGCCGACCTGCGCGTGCTTCGCGCCCGCAACGCGCAGGTCGAGGAAGCCGCGCTAACCGGCGAGTCGGAACCGGTCACCAAGCAAGCCGAGCCGGTCGAGGCTGACACGACGCTGGGCGACCGCAAGAGTATGGCCTATTCGAGCACGGTGCTCACGGCCGGCCAGTTGCGCGGGGTGGTGGTGGCCACGGGCAGCGAGGCCGAGATCGGGCGCATCAGCGAGATGGTTGCCCAGGTCGAGAAGATCAGCACGCCGTTGACGCGCAAAATGGACGCCTTCAGCCGCAAGCTGGCCGGCGTGATCGTGGCCGTGAGCGTCGTCCTGTTCGCGCTGGGATATTTCGTGCGCGGCTTCGAGGTGGCCGAAATGCTCATGGCCGTGGTCGGCCTGGCCGTGGCGGCCATTCCGCAGGGCCTGCCGGCCATCATGACGGTCACGCTCGCGTTGGGCGTCCAACACATGGCCCGGCGCAACGCGATCGTCCGCAAGCTGCCCGCCGTCGAGACGCTCGGCTCGGTCACGGTCGTGTGCTCCGACAAGACCGGCACCCTGACCCGCAACGAGATGACCGTGGCCAAGGTGGCTCTGGCCGGACGCGATTATTCGGTGGGCGGCGTCGGCTACCAGCCGGAGGGCGAATTCCGGCTGGACGGCGAGACCGTATCGCCCGAGGAACACACGCGGCTCGTGGAACTGGCCCGTACGGGCATGCTGGCCAGCGACGTACGCTTGCGGGAGAGGGACGGCCAGTGGCGCATCGAGGGAACCCCGACCGAGGGCGCCGTGGTGGTACTCGCGTACAAGGCCGGCTTGACCCGCGAGGCGGAAATGGAGGCCCGTCCCCGCCGCGACGTCATCCCCTTCGAATCGGAGCGCCGCTACATGGCCAGCCTGCACGAAGAGCCCGACGGCCGGGTTATGCTCTACGTGAAGGGCGCGCCGGAACGGGTCTTGGAGTTGTGCTCCACCCAACGCACCACGAGCGGCGATGAGCCGGTGGATCACGACGCCTGGGTCCGCCGCGAGGAGGAACTGGCCGACGGCGGCCACCGCGTGCTGGCCGTCGCGGCGAAACGGATGGACGGAGCGGAGGCGTTGGCGGACGACGACGTCAAGGAACTGACCCTGCTCGGGCTGGTGGGCATCATCGACCCGCCGCGCGAGGAGGCCATCGCCGCCGTCGAGGAGTGCCGCAACGCCGGCATCCGCGTGAAGATGATCACCGGCGACCACGCGCTGACCGCCCGCAGTATCGGCGCCTCGATGGGCATCGGCGACGGCCGGCACGCGGTAACGGGCAAGGAACTGGACCGGGCCGACGACGAGGAATTGGTGCGGCTGGTCGAGGAGAACGACGTTTTCGCCCGGTCCAGCCCCGAGCACAAGCTCCGCATGATGGAGGCCCTGCAATCGCGAGGGCAGATCGTGGCCATGACCGGCGACGGCGTGAACGACGCGCCGGCGTTGAAGCGGGCCGACGTGGGCGTGGCCATGGGAATCAAAGGCTCCGAGGCCTCCAAGGAAGCCGCCGAGATGGTGCTGGCCGACGACAATTTCGCTACCATCGAGCGGGCGGTCGAGGAGGGCCGCACCATCTACGACAACCTGGTGAAGGTCATCCTGTTCGTCCTCCCGACCAATGGGGCCGAATCGCTCATGGTCATCAGTTCCGTGCTGATTCTCTTTGAGGTGATGCCAATCACGCCGCTGCAGATTCTCTGGGTGAACATGGTCACGGCCGTCACGCTGGCCATCGCCCTGGCCTTCGAGCCCTCGGAGGCCGGAATCATGCGCCGCCCGCCCCGGCCACCCGACGAGCCGATCATCTCGGCCTACCTGCTGTGGCGGATCGTGTTCGTGTCGGTGCTGATTGCCGTCGCCTCGATTTGGTACTTCCAACGCTACTGGGACGGGGAAACGAACCTCGCTGAGGCGCGCACGATCGCCGTGAACGTGCTGGTGGCCGGACAGCTCTTCTACCTGTTCAACAGCCGTTTCCTGGAGCTTTCCTCGCTGAGCCTCGCGCGGCTGCTGAGCAACAAGGTGGCTTTCCTCGCCGTGGGCGTGCTGGCCGTGTTCCAACTCGGCTTCACTTACCTGGGCCCGTTCCAGGAACTGTTCGGTACGGCGTCGATACGCGGGATCGACTGGGCGTGGGTTCTGGCCGCCGGCCTGGCGGTGTTCCTGCTGGTGGAAGCCGAAAAAGCGGCGCTGCGCAGATACCGATGACGCGATGGCAGGAGCGCACGCCTCCTTGCTGCGCCGTCCTCGCGGGCACGGGCGACCGGCAACTAAACCTCGTTCGTTCGAGAACGGCTTGCAGCAGACCTGGGCAGGGGGCAGGGCCTTGGCCACCTTCACCGCCACCGGCGTGCCCGGGGGAGATGAGGCCGTGGGGCTGGAGCTTGCGGAGGGAGTACTCGGGATCGGGCATCGGGAACCGCCGGGCCGCCAAACCCCACTGTTGAGTGGACGGCATGGACGAGCCCACGCGGAGCGCTTGGCTCGCCGCCGCGTTTCGGGCATGGTGGAAGGAGGATCGGTCGGTCGCGACCCATAGAACTTTCCCCAAACCCCTTCCTGAATTGAGCCGTGCCGAACACAACCCACCTGAAACGACGTGATTTTCTGCGCATCACCGGCGCCGGGCTGCTGGCCACGGGCGTGTGGAGCGAGCGCGCCACCGCCGAGCCGACTTCCCCCAACGCGAAGCTCAACATCGCGTGCATCGGCACCGCGAACCGGGCCAGGGCCAATATCAACGGCGCCGCCGGCGAGAACATCGCAGCACTGTGCGACGTCGACCGCAACGATCTCGACCGCGCCAAGCTGGAGCGACTGCGAAAGCATGGCCGTACGTACGCACGAATGCTCCCGCTCGTTCGGGGTCTACCACCCCGGCGGGCTGAACTTCGCGTTGGCGGACGGGTCGGTGCGGTTTGTCAGCGAGAACGTCAACTTGGAGGTCCTCGCCGGAATGGCCTCGATGGCCGGTGCCGAGGTGGTGCAGCTTCCATGATCGTAGCCGTTCACAGGGGGACTCCCCCAATTTTCGCGGCGCAAAGGGCGATTTGCCCAATGAGTGACCGTTTCGGCCGCGAAAATGGGACTGTCCCCTTCGCATGTCCGGGCGTGAAGAACTTCCGTCCGCTGGTTCCATCGTGCTGCCGGCTACCCGGCCACCGGACGGACGACGCAAGCCGAGCGGTGGCCGCGTACTTGGCGCGTCGCCGGTGCGGCCATCCGGCAGGCAAGGTGGCCGACGCCTTGGGATACGGGAGCACGAGCAGCCGCAACCCGCGCTGTTGCACGCGTAGAGTCGGGCAACGACGAACTGCACCGCACAGCCACGAGGCTGGAGAAAGCACTTCACTAATCACTATTCAAGCGTTGACCCCGTAACTCACCCTCGCATTACCCAAAACTTCGCCCGCCGCGCCCTAATCTTCCACAAAGGGCGGTTCCGGAAGGGTTTCGGCCCGGTATTGCTCGTACACCATTTCGAAAACACGGTTCGCGTACGGGTGGGCCGGGTCTTCGCCCCAAAGCTGAGCGAATGCCTGGTGCTGCCACACGTGCGAATGCTGATACGGGTGGAAGTAGTAGTACCCGTGCATCGGCGGGAAATAGGCATGGTGCTGCCCCATCGTGCACGTACTGCCGATCACGCGGCACGTCCGCCGGGGGCGGGGCCGGGCACCATACATGACCGTGTAGTCCGCAACGGGCACCCCGTGGTAGTCCATGGAGTCGTCTACAGAGTACGCGTGGGAGGGAAGATCGCGCTCGGAAGGCAGGGGCGACGTGGCGGCGTCGCCCGAGGCGTCCGGGCCGGCGTTGTCGGCAAGGGCATGGCCCATGTCTCCCCCTGCGGCGGATTCGGGAAGCGCGCGGGGCATGGGGGTGGGCACTGCAGCCGGCGGCGCCGGCTGCCCGGCAGCCGCCCAGCAAGCCGTAATAAAGAGAGCCGACATTCCTGCAACGCCAGTTCGAATGGTTCGCATCATTTTTCCTCCGGGCCGCAAACATGTGTTTGGGCGCTTCTGTATTGGGGTACTTCCGTCTTGCCATTAAGGACGATTGCCGTCGAGAACGTAAGCTGCGGGACAGACGGCCTACGAAAAACGTATCGGATTTTCAAATGCTGCCGATTGAGCCGGAAACTCGCCGCCATCCCGAATTCGTTAGTATGGCAACAACAGCCCCACCCGTTGGAGGGTCTGCCGTCCGCCTTACTCCGAAATTGGGCATCAGTGCTTTTTTTGCCACAATTGGCTGAACCCACAGAAGCCGCAAAGTCGATAACTCCATTCAGGGCCAATCGGGGGGCTTTGGTGCATTCCGACCACTTGCCACCTCGCATGCCATGGCAGAGGCGAC
>PWXP01000540.1 GCA_003561895.1 Planctomycetaceae bacterium
AGGGTGACCGCAGGGAAAGCGCAGCGGCCCTTGACACGGGCGAGCACCTGGCTATAGTGGAGCAGGTGATGGAACAGGCGGCTTGCTGATGTGCTATCGGTGGGTCATTAGAGCCTATTTCTAATTGTCGCCAGTGGGTAATTCTAATTGTCGCTGAACACAGGCAATAACTCCTCCTTGAGGCAAGCCGAGGATATTGACCCTATTGTATCGTAGATCAACCCGTCTGACGATTCTCTAAATTCCAGCTATCCCCACTTGGTCTCTCGACGAAAATCGCTCGCTCTGCCCATCGAGAAACCACCAACCTCCAAAATCAAGCGGCCGCAAGCTGAGTGATCCTCACACTTGACAATGACCTGCCAGTAGTCTATACTGTACATATAGTGCAGAACGTACAGAACAAGACTATTCTAGAAAAGGCAGAAATTCTGATGGAAAGAGCATTGGGAGTAACCGAAGCCAGGAAAAAGTTCAGCAACATTGTCGACCGGGTCGAACACCAAGGAGACACCTACCTCATCAGCCGATATGGAAGGCCGGCTGCTGCTGTGGTGCCCGTTGAAGTCTACCAAAACTGGCAGCGTCAGCGTCAAGAATTCTTTGATCTTGTTAGAAATATGCAGAAGGAGGCTGACCTTTCTGCGGAGAAAGCAGATCAGGTAGCCACTGAAGCAGTGGCAGCAATTCGCGCTCAGCCCTAGAATCACATGATCATCGTCCTCGACACTAACGTCATCATCAGCGCCCTTCTCTCTCCCAGCGGCCCTCCGGCCGAGATCATCAATCATTGGGAAGCTGACCAGTTTGAGGTCGTCAGCTCCCCGGCGCTTCTTACCGAACTCGAACGAGCCCTTCAATACCCACGGGTGAAGAAGTATCTCAAAACATCACCAGACGAAGTTGCTGCTTTCATTACCCGTTTCAGGACAGTGGCCACCGCTGTCGAACCTCAACTCTCCCTGGAAGTTATCAAAGAGGATCCGGCGGATAATCGCGTCCTAGAGTGCGCAGTTGCGGCCGGGGCTTCCTACATCGTGACTGGCGATGACCATCTTCTCGGAATCAAGCAGTACAAAGAGATTATCATTCTCAAACCAGCAGAGTTTCTGACCTTGCTCGACTTACCCTAGAGACACCTCAGCACGCTCTCTTAAACGTGTTGTAAGCCATACCACAGTCCAATTCTCCTCTCTCCCGCCGTCTGTGGCGCTCCAGGAAGCCCACAGAGCGCCGTTTTGACCAAACCACGGGTGTTTCCTCTTGTTCGGCTCTACGCCGCTCTAGGCCAATCCTAGTACGCTGATTTACCCTGCATTCCCCTTATAAGCTACATTCTTCGGTTTTGCTCTTTCCAACGGGTGGGGGGGGGTGGTGGGCGGGAGCCCTCACCGCATTCTATCCTTCCCGCTCTAGAGAGCAGGCAAGAAGGGAGGCCTCGAGAGATCGGGGCCTCCCTTCGCCAAAGCCAGTTAGGTTATGTCTTGCGGAACGTGTTGGCTATCACGCTGAACTTGCCGCTTTCCTGGTTGACGTCAAGTCTTCCCTCGACGAGAACCCGATCGCCTTTGGCAAGTATCTTCCCTGCGGTCTCGGCGTTCTTGCCGAAAACTGTCACTGGGAAGAAGATGGTTTCGTCTTTTCCCTTACTAACGCCAACACTGAAGCGAGCGTACTCAGTACCGCTTTCTGCCTGCTTGACCTCGACATCAACTGTCGTGTTCCCAAGCAGAATGATTTTCTGGTAGTCCATGCTCTGTCACCTCCCTTCTCTAGACGCTAATCTATAATCCACCTTAATAATCTCATCCACGGTTCCGACTTGAGTCAGGCCCGCCATCAGACTACAACTCTCCCTCTTCTTTCCAGTCTACCTTATCCAGCCGCTTGATCGCGCCCTTCTCCCAGTCCCAGCTAACCCTGAAGCACTGGATCTCATACTCTCCGTTCCCCGGCCCGAGATAGACTCGCCACAGATACTCAATGTCCCCATGCTGATTTAAGCAAGGCTGGAAAGTGGGAACGTTCTTATGCAAATCGCTCTCGTTCGCCGACAATTTCACGATTAGCGCTCCCACCCTCTCACTATCCCACCAGTACGGGTAACCCGCCTCATCTAATCCCGCTTGAGCCTGCTTCAATTTGCGCTCAAGTTCCGGCCCCATCCAGGAGGGGTAGCCATCGCAATGGTGATAGAGCATCACTCCTCTGTGTACCCCATCGTAGAGTTCAATGTTCGCTCTGGTTGACATCTGTAATCACCTCCTTTCGACTCAACCAGGCAGGCTTCCTCCGCCTGCCGATACGATAGACAAGCACACTAGGTCAAGAGGCCCGCCGCAGGCGGGATTCACGAGCCCCGCTGAAAGCGGGGCGAAGCCCTTGACCGTGTGATAACATCAACTTTCCGGCAGGCGAGGAAAAAGACAGGAGCGGGAAGGTTGCGTGGGCGGCTGTGCCGCCCACGAGGGGCAATACTGCAAAACCGAAAACCGTAAAGAAAGCCGTCCTCAGCGACGGCAAGGTCTATCGACGACAGACGCCCGGGGCGGGCGGGGGAACACAGACCCAGAGGAGCCGCCAATGGAAAGCAGCGTCAGCGTCCGTGCGCCGAAGGCGCAGGGACTTTCGATTGGCGGCACACCTCTCACCTTATTGTTGCGCCAGACGATAGCAGCCAAGCTCGAAGGGCGGTTTGAGGCAAGCATGTTGGCGAGCCGCAAATGGCTGTTTTCGTCGCGTCACTGGGGGGGCGGCTTCTGGGATCCAGCTTGCCAAAAAAAGAAGCCACCGGCTAGAGGTTAGTTACATGCATAAACATGTCCTCTAGCAAGTGGCTTATTACTCGCGGCTTAGTTTGGTGTCTCAGTCACACTCGGTTCCTTCGATCTTCCGATGGATGAACCACTGCCAGACCTTACTGAAGGTCGCCAGGTTCATCGCCGGGTATCTACCCACCTCGAAGGTTCCCTGATCCGTGACCGCAATGGAATGGGTAACACACCCCGTAAAGCCGCTGTAGGCTACGGGTGTCGAATCCCATTCCAAGACCTGATGCCGCGTACCGTCGCTCTCAGCAAACTCTATCGGCCTCAACACTCCTTCCCTGAGATAACACTCCGCTTGCTCGATGCGGCTCATCTCCGGGTCGAGATCCAAGGCCGACGCTGCTTTCTTATCGAAAGCGAACTCGACATCGTCCAGTCCTACCTGAAAGCAATACTTGTCTCGCTGTCGTTGCTCGATCGTGCGTTTGAGTTCTTCGATCATCTCCTGCGGCGTAACTGCCCTCACGTCCATCGTCCTCTTTCCTTTCCGTCGTATAATTTGATCACTGCGTCGCCAAGAAGCGCTGCTCCTCGCATCGCTCGCTCATACTTCTCCCTCAGTGTCTCCAGCTCTCCCACACAAGAGTAGTCATACCAGAACTTGGCTAGAAGCTGCAGGAATTCTTCCGGCCAATCTCTCTTCGCTGCCGTCAGCGCCCGTAACTGGATAGAATATCGCTCGTTCTCCCGAGAATAAGGGCCGAGGCCTTGATACTCAATCCACTCTGCCAACGTCCACTTCTCGGTGGTCTCCTTCGCCCTGCTCATCAGGTCTCCAAAAGTGTATCTTGGCTCGCTGTCACCATCCTCGGACCTGAACAACGGATATATCCGGCAACGACCAGGCCTGAACGGGTAAACCCGACACACGAACTGTTCTCCCTCTAGATCCAAAAACGGGCACGACCCCGACCACTCCTCGTTCCTTTCCGACCGCTGTCTGCCGAAATCCAGCCAGCACCTGGGCAGCCCACTTTGTGGTCTAAGCGAGCGCGTCAGGCTCATAGCGCTCGCACTTGCCGACAAGCTGTCGGCTCGACGTGCCTGTGCTCTTGTCTCTTCTTGCTTCGGAGCTATTGTCACCGGAGGTGCATAGCCGCTGTCACTCTCTTCTTCATTCCTGAACCGCGATCGTGAGGTCCCCTGGTTGCACTATCGGGAGGAACGCTGAGATCACAGGGCCCGCTGGACGGCCGCTCGCCCGCCACCCCACCGGCCTGATGCTTGGCTGGCCTGCTTCTTGTTCGACACCACGTTCTTGGCGAAGGCGATCGGTCAGCTCCTCCAGTTGCCGTCTATCTCCAGTATGCTACAATGCGGCTGGATAGAAAGAGTCGAGGAGGCAGAGACATATGAACGAGAACGACGCAGGTCGTCATAGGGAGAAGACAGCTACCGAAACCGTGGCTGTGCCATCTTCCTTGCTCCATAAGATGTCGGAAGTAGCTCTGGGGTTCGAGGCTTTTCAGGACGAGTTGGAGGATTACTTTCTTTCTCAAGATCCTGCTTTTCTGGAGCAAATGCGTCAGGCCCGAGCGCATCACCGGAAGGGGGAAACCCGGCCGCTTGACGACTTGAAGCGAGAGCTGTGTACCGAGTAGAGGTCACACCTGGGTTCGAGGAGGATGTTCGGCATCTTGATCCAGCCGTCGCTCAGCGTGTGATCCTCAAGGCAGAGTGGTTGGCTGAGCATCCTGAGGCGCTCCGGTTCCCGCTGCGGCATCTACCAGAAGATCTGAAAGGGCTTCACAAGTATCGGGTAGGTGACTATCGGATGCTGCTTTGGGTGGATCGTCAGGCCGAGGTGCTGACGCTTTATGGCGTTCGGCACCGCCGTGACGTGTACGATCTGTTGCCCTGAGGTCTCTAACGCGTCGGGTTTCTTTCTCGCTTCCCCTGCGCTCGTTGCCCTTCCCCCCATCGGCGGAAAAGGCTGACTGACCCCTTGCCTGCAACTCCAACGGAAGTCTTCGTCTCGCCTTGATCAGCACGACTTGACGCAGATCGCTTCTCGAGAACCTGGCCCTTCCTGCATTTAGGGCGAAGGTTCTTAGCCGATCGAGCTTGCCGTATCAGATCGGCCACGCGATACAATCTGGCGGTGTTCGCAGTGGTACTTGGCGCTCAGCGCCATCTCGTGCCAGGCCCATCGGGCAGGTGCGAGGCTACGAGCGACAGGAGCTGTCCCCACCGCTCGGCTCCGTAGCGGCTACGTGCCAGAAGATCGGCCACCTGGGGGCAAATCAGGAAGACAGATTACGTTCAAGCTCACCGAGCCAAGTTGAGTCGGAGTGTATCGACGCCGCAATCCTCAACCACCCATCGAGAGACCCCGCCGTGGGAGGCCCCCGGCCGCCTGAGGTTCCCTCTTCCCAAGCTGACCTTCATCACATATTACAGCGACGACGAAATGAATCAGCTAGAGGAGGACGAGCTGTCCGAGATCTAATGGGACGGTGCTGGAACAGACGCAGTCTGTGGCGATCGATGCGCCGGCAGGCCCGACACCGACTGGCTGCCGGTGGGGATCTGCCCACCGATGGATCTGGGCTGGTGGCCGAGGGCCAGCTGGTCTTACTGGAGCACCCAGTCGAGTCTGAGGGGTCGACAGTCGCGCTTCAACGTAGGTGCCCAGTAGTATGGCCGCGAAGAGCATTGGTGTAGGAATGCCCTCCCGTCATACCCGGCAAAGCCAGGAGCGTACAGGCCGTCGTTGGCCCGACTTCGGCGGCCATGTGTTCAACGGCGACCGCCATTCCCCCCGTTTGTGTACTCGCGCTTGTGCCCTGCCTGCCTCTTGGCTCCGGGCCAGTAGGTTGCCGCGCTACTGTTGTCCGTCTGATGGTACTTTGGCACATACCCCAACTTGACCAAGGTGCTCCGCAGACCAAGATGAAGGGCGGCCAGCGACTCCGACTGGACGATCCGACCCCATTCCCAGTTCGAGTACGGCAGCACCGAGTGGATCAACATATGCTTGAAAGGCTCTCCCCGAATCGTGACGCCCATTGCCGTCAGCCAGG
>PWXP01000469.1 GCA_003561895.1 Planctomycetaceae bacterium
AGGCCATCCGCTGCCAACCACGAAGCACCAACTCCGCCGTCCCGGTCTCCTGGAAACCGTCAAGCAATTGGTCCTTTCGGGCATCGGACAGCGTGAGGTCAAACAAGTCGACTAACCCATTAGAAGGGTTTTTCACCGGGATTTTGGTGTCATAGGGGCAAGCCGGCCGGTGGCGAAAAGAGGGCGACGCCGGTCGGTAGCCCACGGACCAGCGCTCCGGGCCGGGCAAGCCGGCCGGTGGCGAAAAGGGGGCGACGCCGGTCGGTAGCCCACGGACCAGCGCTCCGGGCCGGGCAAGCCGGCCGGCGGCCTTTCTTCGAGCGGGGGGCGGCTTTACAATGGCCTAAGCCGCGCGTACAATCCCGCTCGCACGGTCCACACGCCGGGGTGCCAAACCATGACGACCATCGCCGAACATTTCGAGTCGCTTCGCAACCGGGCAGCGGAGGCGCTGCGCGAGCGCCGGGCGGGCGAACGCATCTTCATTCAGGTGGGCTCGGCTACGTGCGAGAACGCCGCCGGCGCGCGCGACGTGTACGACGAACTCCGCAAGCACGTGGCCGCCTCGGGCCGCGACGACATCGCGCTGCACCAGACCGGCTGCGCCGGCCGGTGCAGCCGCGAGCCGATCGTGGGCATCTTCGCGCCGGGGAAGCTGCCGGTAAAGTACGAGCGGGTCGACCGCGAGTTGGTCCACCAAATCTTCACCCGCCACGTGCTGGAGGGAGAGCCCCTCTGGGACAAGGTGCTGGACGGCCCAATTGAGCAGCCTGCCCAGCACGAAATCCTCCACTGCCAAAGCCGCCGCTGCGGCTGGCCAGGGCCCAAGCCCCTGGCCGACCTGTTGCCCGAGAAGCTCCGCGCCGCCGGCGTGGCGCCGGAATCGGTGCGGGTGACGGCGGCCAGTTGCTTCGGCGCCTGCGGGAAAGAAGAGGTGGGCACGTGCTCGCACCTGCTCATCCGGCCCGACAAGGTCCTCTACCGCGTGCACGACGAGCAGGAACTCGACACGGTCCTCCGCGAACACGTGTTGGGCGGCCGCCCGGTGGAGGCCCTGGCGGTGCCGGGCAAGACCGTGGGTCGGAAGTTCTTCGAAATCTACGGCGACGTGGCCTTCTTCAACCGGCAGACGCGCGTCGCCCTGCGGCACAACGGCGTCATCGACCCCGACAGCATCGAGGAATACTTCCACTACCGGGGCTTCGAGGCGCTCAAAACGGTGCTGGAACGCAACGACCCGAAGTGGGTCATCGACGAGATCAGCCGCTCGAAGCTCCGCGGGCGCGGCGGCGGGGGATACCCGACCGGGCTGAAGTGGAAGATGGGCCACGAGGCCAAGGACCCGGTGAAGTACCTCATCTGCAACGCCGACGAGGGCGACCCTGGCGCGTTCATGGACCGCAGCATGCTGGAATCGGACCCCCTGAACGTGCTCGAAGGCATGGTCATCGGCGCCTTCGCCATCGGGGCGCGGCAGGGGTACTACTACGTGCGGGCCGAGTACCCCATGGCCATCCGGCGCATCCAGAACGCCATCGACCGCTGCCGCGAGTGGGGCCTGCTGGGCAAGGACATCTTGGGCTCGGGGTTCGACTTCGACGTGGAAATCCGCCTCGGCGCCGGCGCCTTCGTCTGCGGCGAGGAAACCGCCCTGATCCACTCCATCGAGGGCGAGCGGGGGCAGCCCCGCGTGCGGCCGCCCTACCCGACCGAGCGCGGCCTGTGGGGCCGCCCGACCGTCATCAACAACGTCGAAACCTTCGCCAACGTGACCGCCGTGATCAACTACGGCGCCGACTGGTTCACCCGGCTCGGCACCGACCGCAGCGGCGGCACCAAGGTGTTCGCCCTGGCCGGCAAGGTGCAGCACACCGGGCTCATCGAGGTGCCCATGGGGAGCACCCTGCGCGACATCGTCGAAGGCATCGGCTGCGGCACGGCCAGCGGCGCCGGCATCAAGGCGGTTCAAACCGGCGGGCCGGCCGGCGGCTGCATCCCCGCCGAGTGGCTCGATACGCCCGTCGACTTCGACACGCTGGCCGAAGCCGGCTCGATCATGGGCTCCGGCGGGATGATCGTGCTTGACGAGACCGACTGCATGGTCGACATCGCCAAGTTCTTCATGACGTTCTCCGAGGACGAGTCGTGCGGCAAGTGTACGCCCTGCCGGGAAGGCACCAAGCGGATGCTGGAGATCCTCGACCGCATCACCGCCGGCCACGGCGAATTGGACGACCTCGAGAAGCTCCAGCGGCTGGGCGCGCTGATGAAGAACACGTCGTTGTGCGGGCTCGGGCGGGCGGCGCCGAACCCCGTGCTCAGCACGCTGGAGCACTATCGCGACGAGTACCTCGCCCACGTGACCGACAAGCACTGCCCGGCCTGCAAATGCGTGGCGCTGTTGTATTACGAAATCATCCCGGAAAACTGCGTCGGCTGCACCGTGTGTGCGCGGAACTGCCCGGTCACCTGCATTGACGGCGAGCGGCGCAAGCCGCACCTGATCGATCAGTCGCGGTGCATCAAGTGCGGCAAGTGCTTCGAGGTGTGCCGCTTCGACGCGGTCGCCCGCAGATAAGGTACGCTCCCAACGGAGGCCCCCATGGCCCAGCGCAAGCAAGTGACCCTGACTATCGACGGCAACCGGCTGACGGTGCCGGAAGGCACCAGCGTCATGGAGGCGGCCGATTCGCTGGGCATTTACATTCCGCGGCTGTGCTACCACCCCGACCTCAGCCTGGCCGGCTCGTGCCGCGTGTGCATCGTCGAGGTGGAGGAGTTCGACCATTACCTGGCGGCGTGCAGCGTGGCGGTTTGGGAGGGCATGGTCGTAGCGACCAACTCGCCGAAGATCCGGCAGGCCCGGCGCGACATCGTGGAATTAATCCTCGACAACCACACCAAGGACTGCCAGACCTGCGAACGCGACTCGAACTGCGAGCTGCAGAACCTGGCCTTCGTCACCGGCGTCCGCCGCCGCCTGTTCGAGGGCGAACGCAAGCAGTTCCCCATCGAGGCCGGCAGCCATTCGGTCATCCGCGACCCCAACAAGTGCATCCTGTGCGGCCGGTGCGTGCGGGTGTGCGCCGAAATCCAGGGCGTGTACAACCTGAGCCAGCACGGGCGGGGGTTCCTCACGGTGGTCGGGCCGGCGCACCTGGCCAACATGGACGACTCGGTGTGCATCCAGTGCGGACAGTGCATCAACGTGTGCCCGGTCGCCGCGTTCCTCGAGCGTTCGGAAACCGACGACGTATGGCGGGCCCTGGCCGATCCTGACAAGCACGTGGTGGTGCAGACGGCCCCGTCGATCCGGGCGGCTATCGGCGAGGGATTCGGCATGGCGCCCGGCACGCCGGCGACCGGCCCGATGATTACCGCGCTGAGGCGGCTGGGGTTCGACGCCGTGTTCGACACCGACTACGGGGCCGACTTGACCATCGTCGAGGAGGCCCACGAGTTCCTCGCGCGGCTGAAAGAAGGCCCGCTGCCGATGATCACCTCCTGCTCGCCGGGCTGGATCAACTTCCTGGAGAAGTTCTACCCGGAGCTGATCCCGCACGCCTCCACCTGCAAATCGCCCATGAGCATGCTCTCCACGCTGGCCAAGACCTACTACGCCGAGCAGAAGGGGCTCGACCCGAAGCAGGTGTACATGGCGGCCGTCATGCCGTGCGTGGCCAAGAAGTACGAAGCCCGCCGCCCGGAGCACGCCACCGCCGGCGGCACGCCGTACACCGACTCGGTGCTCACCACGCGCGAGGCCATCTGGATGATGAAGTGCTACGGCATGAAGTTCACCGACCTGGCCGAGGGCCGGTTCGACGATCCGCTGGGCGTGGCCAGCGGAGCAGGCGACATCTTCGGCACGACCGGCGGCGTAATGGAGGCCACCTTGCGGGCGGCCGGCGAGTTGGTCACCGGCCGGCCGGCCGCGCGGCTCGATTTCACCGAGTTCCGCAACGTCGAGGGCCTGCGCGAAACCTACGTGGCCATCGGCAAGCACAACATCCACGTGGGCGTGGCCAACGGGCTCCAGAACGCCAAGCGGCTGCTCGACGAGGTGCGCGAGGGAACCAAGCAGTATCACGTCATCGAGGTGATGGCCTGCCCCGGCGGCTGCGTCGGCGGCGGAGGGCAACCCTACCCGCCGCGCGGCGTGAAGGTGCTCGACCCCGAGTTGCTGCGCCAGCGGGCGTCGGTGCTCCACCAGATCGACCAGGGCAAGCAGCTCCGAAAATCGTACGAGAACCCGGCCATCAGCGAGCTGTACGACAATTACCTTGAGGCGCCGGGTTCGCCGAAGGCCCACAAGCTCCTGCACACCGGCTACCGCGCCAAGCTGCCCCGAGGAATCCGATGAGCACGACCACCGACAACTGGCCCGAGGTCCAAGCCGCCGCGCGCGAGGCGCTCGGCGAAGAGATTACCGCGATGATCGATGCATGCCGCGAGGACGCGCACCCTGAAAGCCGACTGATCGGCATCCTGCACAAGGTGCAGGAGACGTTCGGCTACCTGGGCGAGGAGCAGCTCGACGCCGTCGGGCAGCTCTTGCAGGTGCCCACGGCCAAGGTGGCCGGCGTGGCCGGCTTTTATCACTACTTCCGGCTCACGCCGCGCGGGAAGTACGTCATCCACGTGTGCATGGGTACGGCCTGCTACGTCAAGGGCGCCGACCGCGTGGCCCAGAAGTTCATCGAGGAACTGGGCATCTCCTGGGGCGAAACCAGCACCGACCGGATCTTCACGCTCGAAGGCTCCCGCTGCCTGGGCACCTGCGGCCTGGCGCCGGTGGTGATGATCGGCGACGATGTGCACGGCAACGTCGTCCCCGATCAGGTGCCCATCATCCTCGACACCTACTTGAAGCGGGCGAAGGAATAGAGCAAACGTTCCCGCGTCGTCACGCAACACTCAATCGTCCCGACCGGCCGGGTCCATGGTTGTGCGCCTCGTGCCGGGAATTATGCTTGAGGAGGGTGTAGCTTCGGCGCCCCTCGTCGCCGCTTAGTTGCCTGATACCGGCCGGATCCTGTTCTCCCTCCTCTCCTCTCGGCGCGCCTGGCCCGGCTTGGTTACGAAAGCCCCGCACACCCCTGCCGCCGCCACTTGACTCCCGGCCGATAGTCGGGGTAGAATACAGCTTGGCAGGATGGCCCCCGGCATAGAAACCCCGTAGCCGCTCCTGCTTCGCGGTTGAGTTCAACTCGGTTCTATCCCGCCCGCTCCCGGCCGGGGTTTTTCCATGGCATGGGCTTTCGCAGGAGCGGGCGGGATAGAAGTGTTCATGTTCGGCGGCAAAGGGCAGTGAGGGCGAGCGGATGATTCCCCCCTTTGACGAACAGGGCTACTTGCCACCGGGGATCCATTCGGCTACGCTGGAGGAACTGGTATCTCGGTTCGGCTGTGGGTCGGAATTGCGCCGTGTCCAGGCGGAATCGCTGCGTTGGCTTGTGGACGCAGCCCGCCGTGCGGGCGTATTGCGCTTAGTGATCAACGGCAGTTTCGTAACCGACGTGCTCGAGCCGAACGATGTGGATTGCGTTCTCCTGATCGGCCTGGGCTTTCCTCGCGACCGAGCGGCCGAGGCGGAGTTGCTGGCGGGACTGCCGTTCTTGGAACTGAGCCTTGTGAGGCAGGAGGACTTCGACGTGATGGTCCATCAGTTTTTCGCCACGGACCGGCATTCCATTGCCAAAGGTATGGTGGAGATTGTTCCATGAGCCTGCAAGGTCATTGCGAACTCGAATCGACTCGTAAGAAGCTTCGATTGCTCGAGGAGCGCTACGAGGCGAACCAGCGCGAACGAGGGGGCGACGA
>PWXP01000401.1 GCA_003561895.1 Planctomycetaceae bacterium
CCGGTTGCGGCCCCCTTCCGTAAGGGCCCACCTCGGCGGGCGCCCAGAGCTGCAAGTCCCGGAAGTCGTCTGCGAGGGTGGGCAGGGCCGTACCTAGAATTAGGAGGCCGACCAACAACGACGAGCGTGTACGGTTTACTAACATGTTCTCGATCCGATAAGGCTTCCACGTACAAGGGCTTGCGGACCCTCACATGCCGAGTGGCCCGTCCTGGCTGTGACGATAGTATCGGACGTGACGGCCGCAGCAGTTGAGTAAGAAAGGCAAACCCTGCGGAAAAACCCGATCGCGACGATCAGCCGCTGGGTGGCCTGGGGTATCTAGGAGGTTTCGGGGCTATCGGACGGTGCCGTTTGCCACACGGAATCGTTCCGCGAGTCGGCCGACAATCGCCAAACACTCCTCCAGCCGGTCCCGACCAAACACCTCAACAGAAGCCCGGTGGAACGCCTCGGCGGCCGCCCGGCGGCCATCCGGTGTCAGGTGGCGCTCGATGAGGGGGTAGACGAAGTCCTCTTCGTTCTCAATGTGCTGCAGCAGAACATCGGAATAGGCGCGCGCGTGTTCTCCAAAGCCTCGGTACGCCGCTGCAATCTCGGCGCGCCGCATTGCTGCCGGGTCGGACCGGCCGGAACGCGGCTGCCCGCGGCCCCGATCGCCGGAACGGCCGCTTTGCCATAACACGATCACCCCGACGGATTTTTCAATCCCCCGAAGATGTGCGGCGCAACGCTCGTGGTCGTGGAACGAGAAAGCATCGCCGGCGCCGACCTCAAAACCCTCCAGTGGGACCGCGCTGGCGGCGAAATAGGCCTCCTCGCGATGGAAATGCCATCCTTCGACGAATATTTGGAAGAAGGTAATGGCTTCCCGGATCGCCCCGCCGTCGAGTTCCTCTCGCCGACCCGGGCCGCACCACCGTTCCGCCATCCGTTCGAGGCAGTTGAGGGCTTGTTCCACGACCCGGTGTTCCGCAATCAGTATCTCCGTAGGGTCGTCCATCGAAGAGTCGTCGCCCCGCAGCCAGGGGCGCTCGTGGTGCGATACGGTCATCATTCGGCTTCTTTCGTTCGTTCGGCTTCTTTCGTTCGTTCGGCTTCTTTTGTTCGTTCGGCTTCTTTTGTTCGTTCGGCTTCTTTTGTTCGTTCGGCTTCTTTCGTCAAGCTTCGGCGATCGCGGTTTGATTACAATGGAATCCTCTCCGGACATCGTCACGGACGCAAGTGTGGCCCAAACGACTAATTATTGCAATTCTATCTGCCAATAATATCGGGGGCAAGCCCACCTTCGGGCTAGGGCAATATACTACATAATGGGGCAATGGAATATCTGCGGCCGAACGGTACACTACATATTGGATGCAATGGGGGACATCTCTTCGTGATCTCCCAGTCGAACGGAAGGACGGCCCTGATGATCCATGCCAACGGACCGATGCGCAGCCCCAATACCGTGGGACGGCCCATGGAAATCCTCCTCGTCGAAGACGACCTGGAAGACGCGGGACTCACTATCGAGACATTGCGGGCGGGCGAAGTGCCGTGCCGCGTATCACTGGTCCGCGACGGCGAGGAGGCCCTCGAATTCCTCCGCCGCCAAGGCCGCTACGCCCGCGCGCCCCGCCCCGACCTCATCCTACTCGACGTCAACCTGCCGAAAAAGGACGGTCGCGAGGTGCTCGCCGAGTTGCGTTCGGAGCGGGAACTGCGTCGCATTCCGGTCGTCGTGCTGACCGCCTCGGAGGCCCATCGTGAAGTGCTCAAGCAGGAGCAGCTCTTCGTCGAAAGCTACATGACCAAACCGGTTGACCGCGAGGCCTTCCACGGCGTCGTGAAGTCGCTGCGCAAGTACCTGCTCGATGACATTGTCCTCCCCAAGTAGGCAGGCGGAAACGGGACGGGTCGATGGCGGCGGAGTGTCTGATCTCGTTGGGGGCGAACTTGGGCGATCGGGCGGAGACGATTCGGCGGGCGCTCAGGGAACTGGCCGCCCACCGCGAAGTGAAGGTGCTCCGGTCCAGCCGGCTGCATGAAACGCGTCCGATCGGGGGGCCGCCGGGCCAAGCCGATTTTCTCAACGCAGCCGCCGTCCTGGAAACGTCGCTCCCGCCCGCGGAGTTGCTTGCCGTCTTGCTGCAAATCGAGGCGGCGTTGGGACGCACGCGCGGCCGGCGTTGGGCCCCCCGCCCCGTCGACCTCGATCTGCTGCTCTACGCGGACGCTGCGTTCACCGCCCCCGCACTCGTGCTGCCCCACCCACGGATGGCCTGGCGCCGGTTTGTCCTCGAACCGGCTGCCGAAATTGCGCCGGACATGCGGCACCCCACCATCGGCTGGACCATAGCCGAGCTGCTGGGCCATCTGAACGGAACGCCCTATTACCTCGCCATTACCGGCTCCATCGGCGCCGGCAAAACGGAACTTGCCGGGCGTGTGGCCAGGCAGGCAGACGCCCGCAGGGTCGCCGAGAAGGTCGACCTGGGGCAGCTCGCGGCCTTCTATGCGAACTCCGCTTCCCACGCTTGGACCGTAGAATTACAATTCCTGAAACAGCGTGTTCGCCTTCTGTCGGCGCGGGCCGAGTTCTGGCAAGACCGATCGAGGCCGGTGGTGAGCGACTTCTGGTTCGACCAGTCGTCGGCATTCGCGCGCGTGTGGCTCGCCCCAGAGCAGTACGCTCGGTTTGTGGAGCGGTTCGAGTCTGCCCGAAAGCGCGTCGCCCGCCCCCGGTTGGTCGTGTTGCTCGAATCGTCCGGTCAGCGACTTCGCCAGCGAGTGCTTCGCCGAGGCCGGGCCTGTGAACGCGGGTTGACCGCAGCCGATTTGGAGCGAATCGGGCGTGCCATCGACCGGCAGGCGCGCCGGCCCGATGTGGGGCCCGTCCTGCGCATTGGCAACGACGACCCCGGTGCGGCCCTTGAGGAGGTTGCGGCAGCCCTCCAGGCGATGAAGTAACACCGTTGTAAGCGTTCACGGGCCGGCCGGGGACTGGTCCATTTTCCGGCCAAAAGACTCGATTCATGAGAAAAACGAAAGCCGAAAACATGGACCTGTCCCCTTACCGACCCGGCCGCTTACCGGCCGAAGGGGGCATTGCCGTCGGTCGCGCCAAAGACGGAGGGGAATGTCTACCCAACGGATAAACATCGACCCGCGAGTCGCCCAGAACGCTCCCACGCTACGGTGGGCAGCTTTATACCCTATTCGAACCAGAGACGCGAACTTGCCTTCACGACGCCCACCGGTAGTTGCCACGGTCGACGCCCTGCGGCGGGCGGTGCGCGCCGAGCGCCGAGCGGGCCGGCGCGTGGGGTTCGTGCTTACCATGGGGGCGCTGCATGAAGGACACCTGAGCCTGGTCCGCGCGGCGAGCGAGGAGTGTGACTTCACTGTCGTGTCCATCTACGTGAATCCCAGCCAGTTCACACCTGCCGAGGACCTCGCGGAATATCCGCGCACGTTCGAGGCCGACCTGGACGCGCTGACCCCCTGCGGCGCGAACCTGGTGTTCGCCCCGGGCGACGAAGAGGTGTACCGCCCCGGACACGCCACGTGGGTAACGGTCGGCGGCCCGGCCGAGCCGCTGGAGGGCCGGTTTCGGCCGGGCCACTTCCGCGGGGTGGCCACGGTGGTACTCAAGCTGTTCGAAATGGTACAGCCCGACGCCGCCTACTTCGGCCGAAAAGACTACCAGCAACTGCTCGTCATCCGGCGGATGGCCGCCGATTTGGACCTGCCGGTCGAAGTGCGCGCCTGCTCGACCGTGCGCGAATCCGATGGTCTGGCCATGAGTTCGCGCAACGCCTACCTGAGCCCCGACGCGCGGCGCCGGGCAAGCGCCCTGCCGCGATGCCTGGGCCGGGCCGAGGCGCTGGTGGCCGGGGGCGAGCGCGACGCGGAGCAGATCGCACGGCAGATGCGCGAGGTCCTCCAGGCGGCCGCGCCGCTCGAAATCGACTATGTCGTCCTGGCCGATCCCGAGACCCTCCAACCGGTCGCTCAGGTCGTCGGCCCCACCGTCGCCTTGCTCGCCGCGCGGATCGAGGGCACGCGGCTGATCGACAACACCATCCTTTCACCGCCAACCGACTGATTCCTGATATGCGACAAACCCTTTTCTATATTCCCAATCACATCGGGGGCATGCCGGTGTTTGGTTTCGGGCTGCTCCTGTTGCTTTGGACCGTTCTGGGCGTGGCATTGCTGGTATGGCTCGCCCGGCAGGGCCGACTGAAGGACGAATGGATAAGCTACCTGCTCATCCTCGTCCCGGTTGCCCTGGCCATTTGGCTTGTCCTGCCGCAACTGACCGACCCGCGCGGCTTGCCGATCCGCAGCTACGGTATGATGATGCTGCTGGCCGTGGTATCGGGCACCGCCCTGGCCGCCTGGCGCGCCCGGCGCGCCGGCCTGGAAGTCGACCTGATCTACACCCTGGCCTTCTGGACCTTCGTGCCCGGCATTCTGGGGGCTCGTGCCTTTTACGTGATCGAATACTGGGACGAGACCTATTGGCCCGTCTATCAGAACCACGGCCTGCAAGCGCTGTTCGGTTCCGTGGTGAACGTGGCCGAGGGGGGATTGGTGGTGTACGGAGCGCTGTTCGGCGGGGCCGTTGGGCTGGCGGCGTTTATCGGCAAGTATCGGCTCCCGCTCTTGGCCCTCGGCGACCTGGTCGCGCCCAGCCTGGCGCTCGGCCTGGCCCTGGGGCGCGTGGGATGTCTGCTGAACGGTTGCTGCTTCGGCGGGCCCACCGATTACCCCTGGGCGGTGACCTTTCCCTTCAGCAGCCCGCCGCACACACACCAGGTGCAACGGGGGCAATTGCCCTTGCACGGCCTTCGCCTGGAAGGGGGGCCGGCCGGCCGGCCGGAAATCGCCGAGGTCCTGCCCGGCTCGCCGGCCCATGACGCCGGCCTCGCCGCGGGCGACGTGCTCCGACAGATCAACGGCACCCCCGTCGAATCCGTCGCCGGCGCGCGTTGGGCACTCCTCGAAGCCCACAAGGTGAACGTGCTGTTCAAATCGGGCGACGACCACTACACCTACTGGGCTTTCGAACCGCCCGACGATCCGGCGGCATCGGTTTACGCCGATCGGGACGGCGGGGTGGTGTTGTTCGGAATGGCGGTGGCCGAGGGGCCCCGGCGGCGATTGGCCGTCGCGGCGGTCGACCGCCCATCGCCGGCCGCGAAGCAGGGCATTAGGCCCGGCTGGCAGGTCGTTGCCATCAGCGGCCGCCCGGTTCGCACCCTAACCGACTTCCGCGCCCGGCTCGACGAGTTCCACCGGGAGCCGTGGCTCGAGGTGCGCGCCGCGGGCAACAAGGTTGCCCACTGGCCGCTCGCCGGCCCGCCGGGCCGCAGCCTGCCGGTCCATCCTACGCAGCTTTACAGCGCGCTGAATGCGATGTTCCTTTGCTTCCTGTTATTGGCCTACGAACCGTTCCAACGCCGCGACGGCGAACTAATCGCCTTGGCCCTCACGCTGTACGCGATTACCCGCTATCTGATCGAGGACATCCGCGTCGACGAGCCGCCGGTTTTCGGCACCGGCTTGAGCATTTCGCAAAACGTGAGCCTGCTGATACTCCTGGTCCTCGCCGGCCTCTGGTATTACATCCTGCGCCAGCCGAGAAAGACAACCGCGAAGCGTTAGTGCCCCTGTTGGAGTTCACGCTTCAGCGTGCTGGAAAGACACGCTGAAGCGTGAACTCCAACATTCCGCACGCTGAAGCGTGAACTCCAACATTCCGCACGCTGAAGCGTGAACTCCAACATTCCGCACGCTGAAGCGTGAACTCCAACATTCCGCACGC
>PWXP01000137.1 GCA_003561895.1 Planctomycetaceae bacterium
CACCATCCGCCGCGGCGCCCCGATCCGCGCTCCCGACTGGGTAACACGCGCCGCGGCCAAGCGGAAGCTGGAGTCCACCCCCAAGGCCGACCTGGAAAATGTACCGGACACCTTTAATTCGTCGGCATCTGCTTGATGTGGAAGACGGGCCGCCACGCCCAGGCGATTCCGGTGCAGCCGCGGCGCGGTCGGCAACGCGTCGATCGCGGGCTACAGCCGCGGGGACCGGCTGCGTACAGCAATCGCATCCACGGGTGCCCGGAGGCCGATGAGTTTTCGGCCCCGCCGACCCGCACGCACACCCGCGGCTAATCCGGGTTAACGGAGACATCCTGCCTTGCCGTTGCCGTCTCCAGACGGCGGCGACGATCAGCGCCGCGCGGGCCAGGCGCAGGCTCGGCGACTGCGGTCCAAGGCTTCGCGGGCGAGGTCCTCGATGTGCTCGCGATCGTAGTAGCCGATGTGCGTGACAGGTCGCTCCAGTCCCCGACGAAGCCATGGGCAACGTCCGGTCGGCGGGCTTCGACATCGCGCGCGTGGAACTGAGACCCGGCGCCCTGATGCAGCCGTCTTGGGGGCGTCTGCGGCATGAAGAAAGGAAGATTACTCTGCCGGGGGCTGCTCCGCCGCCAGGCTCAGGCGGACGAGTTCCTCGTCGTTGCGGGCGAAGATGCTGCGGTCGGCGAACGCGGGATGGCTCCAGACCAGCCGGCGGCGGAACACCCGGTTGGTCGGCTCGAGCACCTGCGTGCGGTCAAGTTCCTCGTAGCCGTCGGGCGAAAGCCGGGCGAGGATCAGTTCGCCCGTCTCGCTGAACAGGAAGAAGCGGTCCTTGTGCCGCACCAGAAACGCGGTGCCGTACCGGCCGCGGCGGGCGGCGCCCATCGTGGGGGCGACGGTCTGCCACAGGCGCCGGCCGTCCTCGAGGCGCGCGGCCATGAGGGCGCCGGTGCTGATGTCGCAGCCGTAAATGGTGCCGTCGAGGAGGAAAGGCGTGGCGTTGGCGGAGTAAACGGCGCGGGTCGGCTCGCCCCGCCAGACGATGTCGACGGCGGGCCGGTCGGCGGATAGTTTCAGCAGCACCCCGACGCGCCCGTAGCCCGAGGCGAACAGGTACGGACCCAGCTCGCGCGGCGCGGCGATGGCCATGCCGTAGCTCGGCTTCAGAGGCACCGACCAATAGACTTCGCCCGACTCAGGATTCAGGCCGTTGATGGCTTCCCCGTGCCAGATGACCAGTTGCCTCATGCCGGCATGTTCGATCATGGTGGGGGGGCAGTAGCCCTGTTCGGCGGCCGAAAGGGCGCGCCAGACTTCGCGGCCGGTGTACTTGTCGAACGCCACGGCCGCGCTGCCCTCGCCGCCGACCACGCAGAACACCTTGTCGCCATCGACCAGCGGATGGGCCGAGACGCCCCAGAGCGGCGTGCGGGCGCCGTAGTCGGCTACGAAGTCCCTGCTCCACCGCACGCAGCCGGTTCGCGCGTCGAGGCACCAGAGGTTCCCCTCGGCGCCGAGGGCGTACACGCGGTCGCCGTCGACCGTTGGGGTGCACCGCGGCCCTCCGCCGAACGAAACGCGGTACGGCCGCGCGTACTCGTGCTTCCACAGCAGCTCGCCGGATTGGGCGTCGAAGCACAGGACGCGTTCGGTTCCCTCGAGTTCGTCGCGGGCGCCGGTGTTGTTTCGCACCTCGCCGGAGTGGATCACGTAATCCATGACGAACACGCGCCCCCCCGCGACGGCCGGCCCGGCGTACCCGTAAGCTACCGGGGCGCGCCACTCGACTTTCAGCCCATCCTCGGGGAACCGGTCCAGAACGCCCTCTTCCCGCCACACCGAGTCGCGCTGGGGTCCCATCCATTGGGGCCAATCGCCGCCGAACGCCGAGGCGGAAAGCAGGAGAATGAGCGAGAGGGAAAAAATCATTCGGATGCGCATGGATGGGGACTCCTGGGGGTTGGTGGGTGCATGGCGGCGCGATGGTCCGGGGCGGCCGGGCGATTCGACGGCTGGGAGAGTCCGGCCGTCGCCTTATTTTATGGCCAGCATGACGAGGTCGCAACTTTCGGCGCGGTCGTAGGGGGCGCGACGGTAGTCGCCGTATAAGAGTACGGTCTCGGCGCCGGCCTGCCGCGCCATCCCCTCCAGTTAGGAAGCCTATATCCTCAGCAGGGGGACCGACTCGGTGTGCGGGGGGCTATCGCCGAGGGCCGGAACGACAACGAGGTCGACGAAGCCGCCGGATATTCGGGAAATCGAAGAGCGGATCATCGACTGGGACTGGCACGACCGCCGCAGGAACGTGCCGATCGTGCCCCAGCGCTCGCGGCGGCTCGTGCTCGTCTGATCACTGCACGGCCCCATCAGCGCCAAGCCCGGTTTCGAGATCCGCCGGGCCGGCCCATTTCCAAGGGATCATCTTCCATCTCCCATTTCCATAGGAACAACCCATGCCCCTGACCCTGAACGTCGGCCTCGCCAAGGAACTTCGCCAGCCAGACGGCCGCAGCTTGGGCGCGACGTGCGACATCAGCGTGAAGCTTGACGCCGCCTTACTGGGCGGCCCTGATGCGTTCCACCGCCGCGTCCGCAACGCTTATGCCGCGTGCCGCCAAGCGGTGAACCGAGAATTGGCGCGGCAGACGACTGGGCCATCCGGCAACGGCGCGCACGGCGTCATCCGTCGGAAACAGGCCCACGCCAAACCCATCTCGCAGGCCGTCGCGATGCTTGGCGGAGTAATTCACTATCGAAAGCGGCGGCAGCAGGGCGTCGTTTCTGGCTCCTTCTTTGGGGTTCGAGTTGGGCTGCCGGGTCAGCCACCGGCGATGATCCGCGCGGCCCACAGGCCGACCATGGTTGCCAGCGCGATCAGAATCAGGTCAACGAGTGCGCCGCAAACCATCATGTAGGCGACGGTACCGATGGTCATGTACACAAGCATCGCCATGTATTGTTTGTGCCAATCGGGCGTGGGACGGGGACGGGGTTTGGATTGAGCGATCATTGGGGGCCTCCGATAGCTAAAATGCCCCCGGGCGGGGGCGGTGAATGGGACACCGCGCCCCGCATCGGCGAGACGCACTACGGCCTGCTGCGTGCGGTGACAGGCAGGCCGTGGCCGGCGAAATTTGCCGCCTACGCTGGGTAAGCGGCCGACCATGTTATTTGACACGTTTTTGGCCGGAATTTAGGTGCCGATGGGCGCACCGGAGGGCCGAAATCCGGGGCCGGAGGGAGAGCCGGGCGAGAATGGCCTCCACAGGTCCTCAGAAGCCCGTGGAGGGCCGCTGGTGCTCCGGAGGCTTCCAGCGCCAGCGGCCTCCTGCGGCGTCTGAGGGGCATTTGCGGCGGCCGGCCGCCAAGGTTAGGCTCTCCCGCATTCGACACCGTGTCCAACATCCAAAAGCAGTTATGCAGCCTCGGATGTACAAGCTGAGTGCGAGACACCATGTCCGGCGTGCTGGGCAGCAAGGGTTCGGCCGGCCGCGAGGAACGATCACTCAATCACGGTCTATGGAGCACCGGCTAATAATCGTGGAACCGCAAAAACTACAATCTCGGTCTTGCGTGTCCGGCGATGCCGGGCGTGTACGTTCGCGTTGTCTATGGTCGGGCAGCAGGGAGGCGCCAGAACGCCCCCAGACGCCGCTCTAAGGCCGCCGAGGCTTCAAGGGCACCCTGGGGGCCGCCAAAGCCGTTCAAGAAGCGTTGACGGCCTCCTGGAGCGTCTGGCGGCCATTTCTGCAAGTTGGTCGGCCAACCCACGTGCAACGGCATTGTGTGGGCGGACAGGCCCTTGCAGGCCACTATTGCTGTCCGCTCGGGCCGCCACGTCCAGGAGCAACCGGTACACCAGCGGATTCGGAAAGTACATATCGAACCAGCGGCCGGCGTCGTTGTAGTGGATTCGCGACAGCGCGGCAGCCACGGCCGGCGAACGCGACATCCCCGCCTCGCAATGAATCAGGAACGCCTCGACGCGATTCCACATCGCCTCGACGAAGTCCAGGATCTCCCGCGCCATCGCCGCATTGAACGACTCGTCCGTCTCGGCCTCCCAGGTATCCTCGAACCCCAGCCGCACGAGCCCGACACGGTTCTCGTCGCTCAACTCCGGATGGTCGGCGCCGGAACTGATCTGGATGGCCGCCCAAGGACGGTCCGACCGAAAGAATCGGGCGTTCCAGGCCGACCGCACTTCAAAGTGTTTGCGTTCGGTGACGGTCATACGGCTGTCGGGTGGTAGGTGTGCGCCGGAAACGACGGGGCTGTAGTTATGTCCGTTGGCGGGCAGACCGGCAAGGAGTGGTGTAGGGGCTCCTCACGCGGCTTGGTGGCTGTCGGCTCGGGCGTCCCGGCGGATATGCGAGGCCTGCGGTCGCCCGTGTCATCGACCTGACGATCCGGGACTCTGGGTAAATTGGCCAAACTTGAAGGCCCGCCCACCGCGGGCGTGTCGGGAAAGCCCGTCCGTGCCGATACAGCGAGAATGACCCCCGAGGAGCAGCCGCCATGAACGACCCCAGTTCGGTCTACGACGCCGTGATTACCGTCATTCGCGCGATGGGGATCGAAGATACTTCGCTGGTCCGGACGGTCTTGATTGGAGACAACCGCTTCGTGGGCCGGAAATACTACTACACGGGCGGATTCGCCATCTGCATGGCCGGCAGCGCCGTGATGGAGTTCTACGACGACGACGGGAAGCTGCTGAGGACGGCTCCGGTGCCGGAAGAAACGGGGCTGGCGGCATAAGGGTTTTTCAGTGGGTGGCGCCACATGCCCTTCGCAGGCGAAACGTCTGCGGAGGGCTTTTCTATTGCCGGGATTGTCACGTAGCCGGCGAGGAGCAGGACATCGCCGATTCGGCGCCATTTGCCGTTCGTGGCGGTCCGGTGCTTGACAGGCGGCGACATCGGGCAATACGATACGGCCGCTGCCGCAGGACGAACGCCCGGCATGGGTGGCTTTGCTGCTGGAGTCTTGCTCTGCTCGTGAAGATGGAAACGAACGATGTTATCGCTAACCGACGTATTCTGGGCATTCGTGATCGGCAGCGGGCTGCTGCTGGCCGGGAAGCTCATCCGCTCTCGCCTGCGGGTCCTCCAGGCGTTGTACTTGCCCAGCTCGATTATCGCCGGGGCGGTGGCGCTAGCGCTAGGGCCGGAGGTGCTGGGGCGCATCGCCGAGTGGCTGACCGGCGCGGAAGGCCGGCTGGCCGACGGCCTGTTTCCGGAGTCGGTTCTGGAGGTCTGGGGCCAGATGCCGGGCCTGTTGATCAACGTCGTGTTCGCCGGCCTGTTCATCGGGAAGACCATCGCGCCGCCGAAGGTCATCTGGCGCGACGCCGGCCCGATGGTCGTTCACGGGCAGATCATCGCCTGGGGCCAGTACGTCGTCGGGCTGCTCCTGCTCCTCCTGCTGCTGGCGCCCGTCTGGGGCATGAACCCGTTGGCCGGGGCCCTGATCGAAATCAGCTTCGAGGGCGGGCACGGGACGGCCGCCGGCCTGGCCGATACGTTCCGCGAACTGGGCTTTGAGAGCGGGGCCGATCTGGCGCTGGGGCTGGCCACCGTCGGCGTGGTGGCGGGCGTGCTGCTGGGGACCGTGCTGGTTAATTGGGCGGTCCGCGCCGGGCACCTGGAGCCGCCCGGCAAGGCCGGCGAACTCGAACAGGAGCAGTGGGCCGAACACGAGGAGCGCGAACCGGTCGAGGCCGAGCAGCGGGCCGCCGAGCACCTGATCGACCCGCTGTCGGTGCATCTGGGGTACATCGCGGCTGCGATCGG
>PWXP01000354.1 GCA_003561895.1 Planctomycetaceae bacterium
ATCAGCCGCGGTTGCTGCAAGCCCGGGGCATAGGCTTCCGGCTGCTCGGGGTCGGGACGAGGGAGCATGTCGACGCGCGGGTTGAGTTTCAGCATGGCGGCGCCCTTCTCGAGTGCCCGGAGCATGGCCTGGTAGTCGGGATCACGCTTGTCGTGGAACACCGGGCCGCCGCCCGGTGCCGCGCAAAGGCCCAGCCCGCCGGCCGCCTCGACCAAGGGGGCGGTGAGCATCTGGCTCCGCTCGGGATGCGTCAGGTTGATGCGGTATTCGGGGCCGAACGTGGGCACCGAGTTCTCGATCTGCAGACCCTGATCCATCAGCGTCGTGTCGGTCCACACCCGGCTGGTGACCGTCACTGCGGTGCGTCCGAGCCAGGCGTCGGAGATGTCCACCGTGTGCTTGTGGCAGTCGAAGCACCGCCGCATGAACACGGGCGCGAACTCCCGCTGGAACCAGCCGTCCCTCAGATCGTCGTACCAGCGGTCGCGCGCCCCGTTCACGCCGCCGTCGGTGTACAGGTAGGTGTGATAGTAGGGCACGTTGGCGTCGATCCAGGTGTAAACCCGCTCCAACTCGTCGGCCGAAAGCTGCGCGCCGTGGTGCTCCGGCTCCAGGTACCCGCCGGTCACCAACCGGCTGGCCAGGCTGCCGTTGCCTCGGGGCGTGGTGAAGTCGTGGTCGGCGCCGTTCATGGGCACGTGATGAACGAATCCCCGGTCGATGAGCATGTCGTATGACATGTTGAAGTAGCGGGTCTTGTCGCCCGAGAGGTCGAGGCCGCCGTCGGGCGTGACGCCGCTGTGGCACTTGACGCAATGCTTGTCCCACACCGGTTGCACCACCTTCACATAGTCGACGATGCCGCCGGTGCCCCAGTCGGGCCGCTCGGGTACGGAGGGCGGACGGCGGACGGCCTGTGGCAGGCGGGGCGCCGCGGCCGCCGGCGCCCGGGCGTAACCGTGGCAGCCCACGCAACTTTGCCGCTCGCCCGGCATCACCTGCGTGGTGGAGCCCATCTTCTGGATCACGCGGCCGCGGGCGTCGAGCGCGTTGAACGACACGTCGCGCAGGGCGGGGGCGGTGAAGTGGGCCGAGCCGTCCGGCTCGACCGGCACGGTGCCGATCAGCCGGCGCACGTAGAACGTGCCGCGCCCGATCAACGGTGAAATGTTCCACGCGTACCCGCCCGTGTGCGGTCGCGTCTTGGGAACCTGTTCGATGATCTGCAGAGTCTTGATCTCGCCCCGCTGCACCTGCCCGTGCAAGCCCTCGTACACGTCGTTGACCACGAGCGTGCCGGCAATCGAGTCGTCCGGGCGGATGTTCGCCACCACCGGGTCCACGTACTCGAACTCGACCGGGGCCGACTGCGGTGCGATGACCGGCGGGCGGGGCCGGGCGCGCAGCGCGACCGGGTTGAAACACCCCATCTCGTCCGCCTCCTCCCAAATGCACGTGGCGTTGCCGCGGTTGTCGAGCAGGTACAGCCGGTTTTTGTGCCCGCCGTGGCCGCCGTACGAAACGAGCGTTTCGTTCTCGTTCAGCGGGTGGGGGTCCATGTAGCCGTGCCAGAAGTTGTCGTCGAAATACGTCGGGTATTCGGGCGTGAGAAACCGGAAGCCTTCACCGCGCGGCGCCTCGAAACCCAGCCCTTTCCAAAGCAGGCCGATGACGCCGTACGGGCCGGCATGGTGGCCGCCGAAGGTGGAAACCACCTCCGGCCGCCCAGGAACCGGAACGCACTGCCAGAACGCGTTGGGGTCAAGGATCGTGTTGCCGAAGATTAGCTGGAGCCGGGTGCCATCGGGGTTGACCGCCCAAACGCCGTGCCGCTGGAACACGCCCTTGTCGACGCCGTAGTCCCAGCGGGTGAACATGATCCGCCCGTCGTTCATCACCGCGGGGGTGTGGTCCGAAAGGGTATTCGCGCTAATGCGCCGCACGCGGCCGCCGTCGCGGTCGCACACGAACAGCACGCCGGCCCGATTCGCCTGGCACACGTTTACGTTGGCCGCGCGGTCGGAAACGAAGCAGATTTCGCCGCTGGGCAGTTCGACCGGCGCGATGTTGTTCGAATTGCCCGAGGTGATTTGCCGCAGGCCCTCGCCGGCCGTGCCAATTTCATAGATGTGCCAGCCGCCTGCCACACCGGGGCGCCGGGCCGCGAAGAAGACCGTCTCGGCGTCGTAGGAGAGGCTGGCCTGCCAGATCCGGCCTTGCGGTTCGTGATGAATTACCCGCGGAGGGGTTTCGGGCCGCGAGGGGTCGAACACGGCGATGCTCGCCCCGCCCGGGCCGTCGGCATCTTGGTACGGGTTGACCGCGTTGATCCTGCCGAAACTCCGGCGGCGCACGAACAGGATCGGCCCGGCCGCGCGGATGGACTCGGCCCGGAACCGGTCCAGCGCGCCCGCCGCCTCCACGAGCCGCGCCGCCGCGCCGGGACGCCCCGCCTCGTAAGCGGCCAGGGCTTCGCGGGCCTGCTCGCGCACCGGCGCCAGCCGAGCTTCGTAGGCCGCGCCGCCCGGCGTCGAAGGCAGCTTGTCGAGCGCCTGCTGCATGCGAAGCTCGGGCGGGTCGAACGTGGGTAGGGGCTCCACGTCGAACCGGAACGCGCGGAGCTTCTTGATTGCCTCGTCCACCTGCTTTGCTTCATGGTACAGTTCCCGCACCCGCGTCCGGCCCTCCCGGGTATCGGCCGGCGGAACGGCCGCCAACTCCACCTCGGCCGGACGCATCGTCTTGACAATCGCGGCCCGGTAGCGCTCGCTCAACAGCGCGGGATTCTGCAACGAATCGATGCCCTGCCAGATGCCGTCGGCCCGTTCCCGCTCCATCTCGTGCCGCGCCCGCCGGCCGGGGAAATCGCCCTGCAGCAGCGACTCCATCACGCGGTCATGCTCCTGCTCGCTTGCCGCGGCCGCCTTGGTCGCCTCCTCGCTGTCCGTAATGATGAATTCCGAGGTGCCCGAACGATTGGCGAAAACGTCGAGGCCGATCCACGTGTCGAACCACTGGTATCGCGCGTCGAGATCGTAGATCAAGACGCTGGGCGCGTGGGCCCAGAAGCCGCGGGCGAATTCGCGGTCGCCGATCTTCAGCGGCTTCCCTTCATGGTTCCGGTTGACGAAAAGCTCCAAGTATCCCACTTCCGCCTTGACCGGCTTCAGTTCAGTCAGGCAGGTCTCGGCGCCGTCGCGGTCGATGAGCTTCGGGTCGGCCCAGATGGTGTCGTCGTAATGGTAGTCGTCGCCGCCGATGGTGCACACGAGGACCAGCCGCCGCCGTCCCGACACGTCGACACGCACGTGCCGCGGCCCGTCCTGCTGGCGCAGGATGGGGCTCTGGTACAGCACGGACGGCTTGTCGGCGGCGGTTTTCGTCTTGGCGTCCCGGGAAGCCGCCAACGTTTCCCACCACGTGCCGCGCCTGATGTACCAGGCGGGCGCCGGCTCGGGCGCGCCGGCGGCCTGTCGAGACGCCGACGCATAGGGCTCGTACCACGTGCTGAAGCCTTCGGGAAAGACGGGGGCCCGGCCCTGCAGCAGGGGATGGAGCGGATGCAGGCCGTCGATGGCGAAGGAGAAGTCGTTCCGCTGAAAGCACTTGACGATTTTCACCAGCAGGCGGTTCTCCCCGGCCTCCAGCGGCAGCGTCATCGCCGCCTGAAGGTATCGGTGCCCCGCGCCGCGACGGATGGGCGCGTCCAAGATCAACTGCCCGTTCAGCCACGCCTTCGCCGCGTCCAACGTTCTCAAATACGCCCGCACATTTGCCGCCTTCTCGCACGTGATCGTGCGGTACAGGTACACCACCTCGTTTCGTCCCGGCGGCGGCCCGGATGGGAGCGGGTTCCGGTAGCCGTCGACCCATTCGGGGCGGGCCTCCCACCGCCGTGGGGTATCGGCCTCGCCGGGCGCCGGTACGGAGTGGTACTTTCTGTCGAGGTCGGCCGGCCGGGCGCCCCAGGCGATCACGTCCTCTTCCACCTCGAAGGCGTGTTCGAACGCGCGGGCGAACACCCCGTACTCGGCATCCTTCAGCGGGCCGATGACGTGCCACGTGCCCAACTCGATTCCCGCTTCCCGTAGCGGCGCGCGCGCCGCCTCCTGCCGCGCCGCTTCGGCGCCCGCGCGGGCGGCAAGCAGGGCGTCGAGCGCCTGCGCCGGCTCCACCGGTACCGGTCGCTTTGCCCCACGATCGTCGTCCGCGACAACCTCCGCGCACATGCCGGGCCAAGCAACCAGTACCGCCAACCCAACCAGCCGCACCACTTGCCTTACGTTCATATCGTACCTCTTGGTTTGTCGAGTATTCCTGCACGACGGGCGCACTTCGCCATGGAGGTCAGGGAAGCTTTGAGCCAACTCTCTTCGATCGGGATCATTCGTCAAGCACCATCGGCGGCGGCGGCATGTCAATGGGGTGTTCCTTCAGGATGCGCGCTCCCTCGCGCAAACCGTCGCGCAGGGCTTGGTAATCGGCATCGTTCGTATCTTGGAAGACCGGACCACCGCTTTCCGTAGCGCACAGCCCCAACCCTCCGGCATCCTTTGCTAGCGGCGCGGTAAGCATCTGGCTGAAGTCCGGGTTGGTCAGGTTCACCCGGTGCGCTGGTCCGGCGAACGCAGCCATGGTGTCGCGGGCGCCGAAGAAATACGACATGTACGCGGCATCCGGCCAAAGGCGGCTGGTCACCCGGGCAGCGATCGTTCCCGTCGCATAGGGCTGCGTGGTATCCACCTGGCGCTGGTGACACTCGACGCACCGTCTTTCAAAGACGGGCATCACCTTTTTCCGGAACCAGTCAGTCTCGGTTCCCACATGCCAGCGATCACGGAATCCGGCCAGCTTTCGATTGTTGCTGGTGTGTGCATAGGTGCCGTAGAACGGTACATCGGCGTCGATCCGTAGATGCGCTGCCGGTCCTCCAGGGGCAGCACGGCGCCGCTGTGATCGGTCTCGATGTATTCGCGGAATTTTGCTCACCATGGAGCCGAATGCCTTGGGCGTGGTCTTCGTCGGTGCCTCGCCGGCCAAATTTGCATGATACACCAACCCCTGGTCAATCAGCATGTTGTACGACATGTTGAAGTAGCGGGTAACGTCGCCGGAAAGGTCGACCGCGCCTTTGGGCCTCGGGCCGCTGTGGCATTCGACGCAATGGCGGTCGAACACCGGCTGGACAACCCGGACGTAGTCGATGATGCCGCCGGTGCCCCAATTGGGGCGTTGCGGCTCCGCGGCCGGCGTGCCTGCGGCCAGGGGCATCCGAGGTCCAGCCGGCGGCGTGCGGTCGTGCTCGTGGCAACCCACACAACTGGCCCGCTCGCCGGGCATCACGTGGAACGTGGTCTTTTTCATTTGTATGGCCCGCCCTTCCGCGTCGAGCGCGTTGAGGCTGATGTCGCGAATGGCGGGGGCCTTGAGATGGGCCGAACCGTCCTCGGCGACCGGTACGGTGCCGATCAGCCGCCGCACGTAGAAGGTGCCGCGGCCGATGATGGGAACATCGCCCCACGCCTCGTTGAAATGGGCCTTGGGGCGGGTCTTGGGCACCTGTTCCATAATCTGCAGCGCCTTGATCTCGCACCGACGGACCGAATCCAGGGATAGGAAAAATGATTCTTCTCACAGAACTCAAGGATAGTCAGGGGAAACTGGCAGGTCAAGGGTGAGCAGGCGGGAAAGGGCGGGCATGCCCGCCCTTTCCCGGCAAGCAGACCCTCGAACGCTTGCTCTGCGCGGCGATTGTCGAGGCGTACCCCAACCGAGTGGAG
>PWXP01000502.1 GCA_003561895.1 Planctomycetaceae bacterium
CAATGCGGATGGCGTAGCGGGGCAGCGGCCGGGGGGCGGGGCCCTCGAAGTTGACCCCGTTCGGGTAGAACCCGCTGCCGTGGCACGGGCACTTGAACCGCCGCTCGTTCTCTTGCCAGATGGTGATGCAGCCCAGGTGGGTGCACACCGTCGACAGGGCGAACAACTGCCGCCGCCCGCGGTATTCGCCGTGGACGATCCACACCCCGTGCTGCTCCTGGTAGCGCTGTTCGACGTGGCCGGGCGGGTAGCGGCTCGGCGGCCCCGCCTTGAACCGGCGGGAGCGCTCGGCGGTGACGTTCGGCACCATGAATCGGGCCGTGGCGGCCGACCACAGCGCCGTCGCCAGCCCCAGCGCGGCGAACCCCAGGCCGGCCGCCCACCGGGCGATCCGGCTGAGCAGAGCCCGCCGGGTGCGCCGCGAAACCACGTATTCGGGAATCCGGAACACTACACCTCATCCTCGATAAACTTCCGGGCGGCCATGTTGTACGAGGCCGAGCGTCGTCCGTTTCGACTGTTGCAGGAACCGGCGGCGGCTGAGGTCGATGGTCATGGCAACTCCTCCCGTGGGTCAGGCGGTGTCGGCTGGGTGGAGACCCATATTATCGCACGGCGGGCGCGGGCGCACAAGTGATGGAATCCCGGCTCGGCCGCCAAAACTGGGACTGTTTCCCCCATGAACGGTTCCTATGTGCGTTTGCGGGCGCGCCACACTTCGCGCAGGCGGTCGATGGCAATGGTCAGCAGGATCAGGATGCCGATGTAGACATTCATGTAGTACGGGTTGGCGTCCACCTCGATCAGCCCGTGTTGGATCAGGGTATAGATGATGCCCCCCATCAAGATGGCCACGGGCGAAATGTTTCCCCCACTCAGCGAGGTCCCGCCGATCACGGCCACGGCAAACGAAGCGATCAGCCAGGCGTCGCCGGTTTCCGGTGCGGCGGTACCGAGTTCCGATGCATAGAGCACGGCCGCCAGCGCGGCCAGAAGACCCGAAAGCAGGTTGGCGCCGACAATCATATGATCGTTGTTGATTCCCGAAAGCCGTGCCGCGTCGGGATTTCCGCCCGTGGCCAGCATGCGTCGTCCGAACACAGTGTGGCTGTACAGGTAGCTGGTGGCGGCCAGGACGCCGGCGGCGATGAGGAAGACGTAGGGGATTCCCAGGAGATCTCCCTGGCCCACCACGGTGAAGCTTGTGCCGACGTCGTACGGGTTTCCCCCGGAAATTCCCGAGCGCAGCCCCATGTAAATGAACATCATCGACAGGGTGACGATGAACGAGTGGATTTGGAGTTTGACAATCAACAGTCCGTTGACCAATCCGGCCGCCATACCGAGCAGCAGGGTGATGGGAACGGCCATCCATCCGCTGAGTCCCCACCGGGCCAGGCAGATGCCCAGGCAGACGGTGCTAATGCTGGCCAGGGCGCCCACGGCCAGGTTCATTCCGCCCACCACGAGGCAGACGGCCTGCGCCATGGCAATGAGGGTGACGATGGCCACCCGCCGGGAGAGCACGATCATCGTATAGCCGCTCAGAAACGTATCCGAGATCAGGACGATCAGCCCGAACAGGATCAACGTAGCCATGATCAGCCCGACCGTACGCCCCGATACGAGTTCGCGGCGGTCGAATTGCCCGGAGGACGTGCTTGCGGCTTTGGCGTTCATCGTGCCTCTTGGAAAGCGGTGGTCATTGCAGGAAATTGCCGATGGCCAGGCTGAGTTGGTCGTATCGTTTTTCCGGGTTGTCGACGTCGTCCACTTCGCCAACGATGCGTCCTTCCCGGAACACCAGGATGCGGTTGGCCAGCTTGATGATTTCCGGCATATCGGAAGAGATCAGAATAATGGCCTTGCGTTGTTTTTCGGCCAGGTTTCGGAGGAGTTGGTGGATCTGGCCTTTGGCGGCCACGTCGACCCCGATGGTGGGTTCGTCGACGATCAGGATCCGGCAATCGGCGGCGAGCCACTTGGCGACACTGACCTTTTGCTGGTTGCCGCCGCTGAGGTGTTCGACGAGGGAGGCGAAGCCGGGGGTTCGAATAGACATGCCGGCGACCATTTCGGAGGCGATGGCGTCTTCGCGCCGCCCGCTGATGTAGCGGGTCAGTCGATGGACCAGTTGCGGCCATACCGCGACGGTCACGTTGCTGCGGACGGTATCCTCGAGGAACAGCCCCTCTTCTTTGCGGTTATCGGTCACGTAACCCATGCCGTACTTGTAGAGGCTGTCGCCAATGCGCCGAATGTGGGCCCGGGCTCCGTCGATCCAGACCTTTCCGCCGTCCATGCACTGTTCGCCGATGAGGGTCCGGGCCAATTCCGTGCGGCCCGCGCCCACAAGGCCGTAGAACCCCAGGATTTCGCCTTCGTGCAGTTCGAACGACGCGTCGTGGATTCTGCCCCGCTGGGTAACGCGCTCCGCCTTCAGCACGACCCGGTTCCGGTTGACGCTCACCCTTCCCATGTGCTCCTCGAGGAACTCGCGGCCGATCATCATTTGGATCAGCTCGGGCCGGGTCAGCTCGGCAATGGGGCGGGTTCCGATGAGCCGCCCGTCGCGCAGAACCGAGGCGCGGTCGCACAGCGCGAACACCTCCTCGAACTTGTGCGAGACGAACACCAGAGTAACCCCCTGCTGCTTCAGGCGCCGGAGGATCCCGAACAAGTTGTCGGCTTCGTGCTCGGTCAGCGCGCTGGTCGGCTCATCGAGCAGGATGACCTTGGCGTCGGCCGAGAGGGCCCTGGCAATTTGGGTCAGCCGCTTCTGCGCGGGGCTGAGGTGTTTCATCAGGGTATCGGGCGCCACGTCGAGCTGCACCGTACGCATGTATTCAAGGGCCGTTGCGTTGACTTTGCGCCAGTCGATGATGCCGGTCCAGCCCCGCGTCGGGAGCTTGTCGATCATGATGCTCTCGGCGACCGTGTTCTCCGGCACGATCTGAATTTCCTGGTAGACGATGTCGATACCGGCCCGGAGGCTGTCGTGATAACTTCGGAAACGGAGCGGCTTGCCGTCGAAGACGATCCGGCCGGCATCGGGTTGGTAGATCCCGGAGATCAACTTCATCAAGGTGCTCTTGCCGGCGCCGTTTTCGCCGACCAGCGCATGGATCTCGCCCGGCGCGAAGCTCACGCTGACGTCGTCGAGCGCCTTCACGCCGGGGAACGATTTCGAGAGGTTCCTGAGTTCAAGCATCGCCCTATTCCGCCGGCGGCTTGAGGTACTTCGTGTCGAGGTCGGCGACGATCCGGTCGGTGATGGCGCGGACCTGCTCGTGGTAGGTATCGATGTTGTCCCGATTGACGATCAGGTTGCCGGCGTCGACGAACTGATAGGGTTCGCGGAGGGTCCAGCCGTCGAGCATTTTCCCCAGGATCAGGCACGAAATATATCCGTGCCCGAATGGATTCTGCGCCATGGTCGCGTCGATCGAACCGTTGCGGATCGCCTGCAGCACCGTTTCGCCCGTATCGATGCCAACGAACCGGATGCGACGGTTGGCCGGGTTCTTGTGCCATTCGGTAAGCACGGCGGCGGCGGCGATGGTGGGGTTGTAGCCGGTGGTGATGATGCCGTCAATTTCCCCGGCCCGGGCAGCCAGCGCGCTTTGGATCTTCTCTCTTGCGATACTCGCCTGGGTCATGTCCGCGATGGTCTGCACGACGCGCACGCCGGGATACTTGTCGGCCACTTCGTGGACGCCTTCGTCCCGCTTGATGGTGTTCACGTCGGTGATCGTTTCCAGCACGTTGAGGATGTTGCCCTCGCCACCCATCAGTCGGACGAGTTCCTCCGTCGCTTCCACGGCGGCCCGCTTTATGTCGGTGGCCACGGTGAACTTCGCCGGCGTGGGCAGGTGAGGTTCCGCCCCGTACGCCACGACGAGCTGCTGGTTCCGATCCAACTCGCCAAACAGCCCGTTCGCCCCGGCCGGGTCGCCCGGAAAGATGCTGAACGCCCTATGACCGCGGGTGGACAAGGCTCGGACGTTGTTGCTCTGGTTGTCCTGAGTCCATTCCTGGCCCATCGCGATACGGATGGGCGTGCCCAGATCGGCGGAAGCGGCTTCGACCCCTTCCCGCACTTCAGCCATATAGGGGTGGGGCATCATGCCATACCAGACGATCGGCTCGACCTCGCGGCCGGAACGGCCTGCTCGGAGGGCAACCATCGCCGCAACGGCTATGGCCAGAACAGCAACCGGAATCAGCTTTTTCATTTTAGGGTCCCTTTCCGTAATTGTGGGGAGTTGTCCGCGGCCCCCCGAACGCAGCACCTTTGTGCAAAAACGCCCTTTGTGTCGCGAAAATTGGGACAGTCCCCCTGTGAACGGTTACCATCGACGTATCGGCAATATGTCTGCTTCGCCCTTTGTCGCAGCCTAGTCCTCGCCGCGCCCAAATCGGCCATTTATTCCTTCGCGCGCCCTAAAGCGTGGAAACACCAAAACTACCGCAGCGCGAGGTGTGAAACAGGCTTCCAGCCTGTCGGTTTCCGGTGAAAGGCTGGAAGCCTGTCCCACGAAATTCGGCAGGTTAGTGTCTTGCGCCGCCTTGCCCCTGCAATCGCGCCTTCCATGCCCCCCGAAAGGGGCCCTCTGGAGGGAGCGCTGCAACATCCCAACCGTCATTGTCGCTCATCGCTCCGGCTTTTGCAAGCACGACAACCGGTGATCGAGCCGCGAAGCAACCGGTCGAGTAGCCGTTCTCCTCGTTAATGTTCGGTTATGGCGAGGCATACCTGTCCCTCGGCGCATCGTACTTGGAAAAGGTGCAAATGGGGCGCCGTCCTTTACGCCGGAGACGATGCGCGTAGCCGCCTCTTCCGCGGAGCGCCCCGGCACATTCAGTCGACAACGGCCGTGCCGTGCTCCGATTTCATCGCTCCCGGCCCATCGCGCAACACGAATCCCTAGTCCCGGTCTGACCCCCCGCCGCGGTCGGCCTAAGGGTACGCAACCAGCCCCGCTCGCATGGCGCCTTCCACGGTGCCGTCAAGCAACTCGGCGCCGGGGAAAAACCATTCGTCCGGGTCGTAACACTCCGAGCTGTACTTGAAGATGGCATGCGAGTCTTTGCTAAAGCCGGCGCTCGATCGGGAGCACCAGCGCTTCGAGGTGCCGGTGGGCCGGCTTGGCGTCGCGGAAGCGGGCCAGCTCGTCGAGGAGCGCGTCCAGCGTGTCCTCCGGCACCTGCGCGTGCACGACGCTGCTGTTGCCCGGAAACACCTGGCTGCCGAAGTGCTTCCCCTCGGCGTCCTTTCCTTCGATCATCGGGAAACGAACGTATTCGGCAATGCCGTGCCGGTCGAGGATGGCCTCGATAGCCTCGGTGTATTCGAAGTGGAAGGTGACGGCGACGAGTTTCATCCGGGGGTCGGCTCCGCGGCGAGGCTGGACCGGGTGGCGGGGGCCGGTTGCCGGGCGAGGCGGCCGACCACGGCCGCCTGCAACTGGGCCACGAGCGTGTACATGACCGGAATGACCAGCAGGGTCAGCGCGGTCGAGGTGAGCATGCCGCCCGCCACCGAGACACCCAGGGGCATGCGGGCCTCGCCCCCGGCGCCGAAGCCCGCGGCAATGGGCATCATGCCGAGTATGGTCGAGACGGCGGTCATCAACACGGGCCGGAAGCGGACCGCCGCCGCCTCCTTCGCCGCGGCCAGCGGGTCGCGGCCCCGGGCCACCAGCACGTTGCTGTAGTCGACCACCAGGATGGAGTTCTTCGTCACCAGGCCCAGGAGCATGATCAGCCCGA
>PWXP01000398.1 GCA_003561895.1 Planctomycetaceae bacterium
CGACACCCTTGCCGTCCGCCACCCTTGCCGTCCGCCACCCTTGCCGTCCGCCACCCTTGCCGTCCGCCACCCTTGCCGTCCGCCACCCTTGCCGTCCGCCACCCTACCTTGCGTCTGGCGGCGGCCCTACCTATACTAGCCGGTTTACTTGGTTTCCAAGCGACCCGCATGACGCCGCCGAGGAGTTTCGATGTCCCACCTGATTCCCCCGCACGGGGGCCTTGAAGAGCCTGTTTGTCGGACGGTCGCGGCCGGTCGGGTCGAGCCGTTCGAGGCTGAATGCCGGAAACTACCCTCGATTTCGGTTTCCGATGCCGACCTTTCCACCGTTTACCGGCTTGGCGACGGCGGTTTGAGCCCCCTGACCGGGCCGATGGATTCGGCCACCTACGACCGGGTGCTCGACGAGGCGGTGATCGAAAGCGAGGGCAAGCTGTACGCCTGGACCATTCCTCTGGCTTTACCCGTCACGCAGGAAACTGCCCGGAAACTGGGCCCCGGCGCTACGGTGGCGCTGAGGAACTCCGCCGGGCAGATTGTCGGCCGGCTGCACGTTTCCGACGTCTTCCCGTGGGACAAGCCTAAGTACCTCTCGCGGGTCTACCTGACCGAACGCACCGATCACCCCGGCGGCGACATGGTGCTGAGGGCCGATGCCGAGAAGACCCATTTGATTGGGGGCGAGATTGAGGTCCTGCCGCAACCGCAGAACCCGAAGTTCGGCCGATACGTGCTTTCGCCCGCCGAGGTCCGCGCGCTGCTGCAGCAGCATGGGTGGGAGCGGGTGGTAGCCTTCCAGACACGGAACCCCCTGCACCGGGCCCATGAGTACGCCCTGGTATACGGGCTGGAGACCCTCCTCCGGCAAGGCTTCAACGCCGGGGCGTGCCTCAACCCGCTCGTCGGGGAAACCAAAGGCGACGACGTCCACGCCGACGTGCGCATGCACACCTACGAGGCGTTGCTCGAGGAGCGGGCCCTCGGCGAGGGCGACAGCGACGCGGCCCTTTGGGCGAAGCTCGGCCAATCGGTGCCCGACCGCGTCATCCTGCTCGGGCTGGACATCAAGATGTTCTATGGCGGTCCGAACGAGGCGGTCATGCATGCCATCTACCGCCAGAATTTCGGTTTTACCGATTTGATCATCGGGCGAAAGCACGCGGACGCCCCTTATGACGACGGCTCGCCCATTTGGGGCGATTTCGATGCCCAGGAGGTCTTCGACCGCCTGCAAGGCGACTTGCAGATTCGGCCGCTCCGCGTCGGGTTCGCCGCCTACTACGAGTCGGTCGGACGCGTCGACCTCATGGAAAACCACCCCGACGAGAAGCCGGTGTTCATCTCCGGCAAGGAGGTCCGCCGCCGACTGCTGGAGGGAAAGCCGGTCGATCCGCGGGTCATGCGTCCCACCACCGCGGCCATCCTGGCCGCGGCCATGGCGGCCCGGTAGCCGGCAAAAACAAGCACGTAGCCGTTCACAGGGGGACTGTCCCCTTCGCATACAGCGGAGAAAACCGCGCCGTCGCCCCGTGAACAGTTACACAAACACAACCATTCACGGGGGACGGTTACGAAAAAGCGAGCGGCCCGCGGGGTAACCGCGGGCCGCTCGATATTCTACAAGGTGGTTGTTCCGGCCCCGAGCCGGCAAAAGGGCTGCCCGGTCGGAACCGCCCTTGGGGTTAGCATGCGGGTGTGCACGCCGCCGGGGCGCAGCACGCCTTCGGGGCGCAACGGGCCGCCTTGCGGCACGCCCGACGCGCCTTCAACTTCTGCAGCAGGCCGGGGCGCGGGCAGCAGGTGGCCGGGGCGCACGCCTCCACCGCCACGGGCTCGCACACGGCGGGCTCGACGGCTACGGGTTCACAAACGGCGGGCTCGCACGCGGCCGGGGCGCAGGTGACTGTGCAACGCGCGGCTTTCCGGCAGGCCATCCGCGCCTTGATGCGGTGCAGCAGGCCGGGGCGCGGGCAGCAGGTGGCCGGGGCGCAAGCCTCCACCGCCACGGGCTCGCACACGGCGGGCTCGACGGCCACGGGTTCGCAGACGGCCGGCTCGCAGGCGGCCGGGGCGCAGGTGACCGTGCAACGCGCGGCTTTCCGGCAGGCCATCCGCGCCTTGATGCGGTGCAGCAGGCCCGGACGCGGGCCGCAGGTAGCCGGCGGGCAGGGCTCAACGACGGCCGGTTCGCAAGCGGCGGGCTCGCACACGGCCGGGGCGCAGGTGACCGCGCAACGCGCGGCCTTCCGGTGGGCGCGATGCGCCTTCAGCCGGTGCAGCAGGCCCGGACGCGGGCCGCAGGTAGCCGGCGCGCAAGTGACCGGTTCAGCCACGGCCGGTTCACACGCGGCGGGAGCACAGGTGGCCGGGCCGAACAGGCCGGCCTGGGCGTGCGAAACGCCCAAGACGACCAAGCCGGCGGCTACCATAGCCAATACAAAACGACGGTTCATGGGAGGTACTCCTTGTAAGGAAAGACCAAAAGGGAAACGGACGCAAGTGAGCGCGTATAGGTGTTTTGGTGAGACCTAAACGATCTAGTCCTTCGTATCGTCGTGCAAGACGCCGCCACTTTACCAGACAACCCATTTCCACCACCGCTCGGACACCACCCAGGCCTGTTGTGACGGAAAAACGGGTCGTAACCATTGGGCGATATAGGGAGCAGGCGGCCCATCTGCCCGAACTCCACCTGGCTACGCCGTGGGGAAGCGAGATGTTGGAGTTCACGCTTTAGCGTGCCGGGGACCGCTTATGCCTCCTTCGCACGCTAAAGCGTGAACTCCAGCAATTGGGAGGAGGGGGGGCAAGAAGTGCGACGGCCCGGTCGTTTCCGACCGGGCCGTCTTCGAAAACCAGACCCGTCCTCCCGATACGCTCGGAAGGGCCTTATTCGACAACTAGTGGCCGCAGCCTGCCGGCCCGCAGGCCTTCGGGGCTGCACAGGCGGCCGGCTCGTGGCACACTGGAACCGGGCAGCAGACCTGAACCGGCACCTGCCGCTTCACCACCCGCGCAACCCGTCGCATCGCCGTGTAGGCGACCTTCTTGGGCACCACCTTCATGTCGTACACCGTCCTGGTGCACTGGACCGGCTTCATGACCGTATAGGGCACCCGCCGGACGCGCTGCTCGGGCACCATCCGGCACACCTTGTACGGCACCTGCTTCTGACGCTGCTCGGCAACCATGCGGCATACCTTGTAGGTGACCTTCCGCACGCGCTGTTCGGGCACCATCCGGCAGGTCTTGTAGGTGACGGTCCGCACGCGCTGCTCGGGCACCATCCGGCAGGTCTTGTAGGTGACCGTGCGGACACGTTGCTCGGGCACCATCCTTCGCACCGTGTGCGTGACGGTTCGCACCCGCTGCTCGGGCACCATCCGGCATACCTGGTAGGTGACGGTCCGCACCCGCTGCTCGGGCACCATGCGGCACACCGTGTACGTGCAGGTCCGCTCGCGCTGCTCGGTTACCAGGCGGCGCACCTTGTAGGTGACCGTTCGCACGCGCTGCTCGGGCACCATCCGGCACACCGTATACGGAATGCGTTTTTCAACGACTTCCGGCACCATGCGGCACACCTTGTAGGTGACCGTTCGCACGCGCTGCTCGGGCACCATGCGGCACACCTTGTAGGTGACCGTTCGCACGCGTTGCTCGGGCACCATCCTTCGCACCGTGTACGTGACCGTTCGCACGCGCTGCTCGGGCACCATGCGGCATACGGTGTAGGGAATGCGCTTTTCAACGACTTCCGGCACCATGCGGCACACCTTGCAGGTAACCGTTCGCACCCGCTGCTCGGGCACCATGCGGCGGACGGTGTAAGGCACCGTCTTCACGCGGGTTTCGGTGACCCACCTGGTGCACTCGATTTGCTTCTCGACCATTTCGGGAACCCAAACCCGGCGCTGCCGGACCGCTGCGCACGGGCTGCACGCGTCGGCCACGGGGGCGCACGGGTCGACCTGGGTTTCCCACCGTCCGGAAGCCACCTGGACCGTCCTCGTGCACTTCACCGGCTTGCGGACGGTGTAACGGACCTGCCGCTCGCGGGTTTCGTACACGGGCTTCATGACCGTATAGGGGACTTCCTTGGTGCGGGTTTCCCAGACCGGTTTGTGCACGGTGTAGCGCCGGACCCGCTCGCGGGTTTCGTACACCGGCTTGTGGACCGTGTAGGGAATCTCCTTGGTCCGCGTCTCGTACACCGGTTTGTGGACCGTGTAGGGAATCTCCTTCGTGCGGGTTTCGTACACGGGCTTCATGACCGTGTACGGGATCTCCTTCGTGCGGGTTTCCCATACCGGCCTATGCACGGTGTAGCGCCGGACGCGCTCGCGCGCCTCGTACACCGGCTTCATCACCGTGTACGGGACCTCCTTCTGCCGCGTCTCCCACACCGGCTTGGTAACCGTGTAGCGGCAGACCCTCTGGCGGGTTTCGTACACGGGCTTCATGACCGTGTAGGGGATTTTCCGGGTCCGCGTTTCGTACACGGGCTTCATGACCGTGTAAGGAATGTTCTTCGTGCGGGTTTCCCGCACGGGCTTCATGACCGTGTAGGGGATTTTCCGGGTTCGGGTTTCCCACACGGGTTTCATGACCGTGTAGGGCACCTCCTTCGTGTGGGTTTCCCAGACGGGCTTCATGACCGTGTAGGGAATCTCCTTCGCGCGGGTCTCCCAGACGGGCCGCGCGACCGTGTAGTTAACCGTTCGCATACGGGTTTCCCACACGGGCCTCATGACCGTGAAGGCCTGCTCGCGGTATCGGGTTTCCCGAACGTGCCTCGTGCAGGTGACGGTCCGCGGGACGGAAACCCGCTGGCGGACCGTCCGATAGGCGGTGTACGGTTGCATTTCGTACACCAGGTTTTCGACGGTCTTCATGACCGTGTGGCACTGCATCTTGCAGCTTACATGGTCACCGGGGCAGCATTTCCGCTGGAAGAAGCGGAACCGTGCCGCCCGGATATGGCAGGCATCTGCCGTGCCGGCGGAAACCGCCAGCAGTGCCACTACAAACAGCGACACGACATACAGCCTTCTCATTGCATGCCTCCTTCGAGCATCACTTGGAGAGGTAAGGGTCTGGTCAAAATGGCGATGATCGCCTTTAGATTCTTCGGCTAGCGGACTTCACGTACATTAACTGGTCCTCCGAAAGTGCTAGCACTTCCGATACAGATAGGAGCGCCCAGACAGCACAAAACTCGCAATCCTCACCATAGTATCCTCGATATCGTTAATCTGGGCCATCTGCGTGACTTGCAATGCCAAGATAGTCCACGACATAGCTATGCGTTAGGTTGCACGCGGGTTTGGGGCAGATGCCTTGTCTGTATCGTGTACATCCCATACGACACTCAGGAAGAATGGGCATAATCAACTTTACGTTATCAATGCGTGCGGGAACCCGGAAAAAATCGCATTCGCGGAAACTTTCCTTGACTGCGCATTTTCTGCAACCTATGAAACTGGAGTGGCGCGTGTTCTCGCACGTTCCACCGCCTGCCTACCCTCGTGGGAGGGGCAGGCACTGGGGGGCCCTGTTGGCGTTACGTTGAGCGACGCAGTAGTGTCGCCGCTCGGCAGTTGGCCCCCTGTCGGGTTTTCCGATTCCAGTCATTCCCTCTTGGAGGAACGAGTTGTCATGACACACAACCGCAAAGCCTTTACCCTGATCGAAGTGCTGATCGTGGTGATTATCATGGCCGTGTTGGCCGCGACGATCATCCCCCAGTTCTCCTCGTCGACCGAGGACGCGAAGCGCAGCACGCTGGACTTCAACCTGCACACCATCCGGTCCCAGATCGAGATGTACAAGATCCATCACCTGGGACAGCCCCCCACGCTGGACAATTTCGCCCGGCAGATGACCGAGCCGACCAATGCGAAAGGTGGGTTTGACGGCGACACGCCGTACGGGCCCTACATCCAGGGGGAGATTCCCGTAAACCCCTTCAACCACAGCAATGTAGTGGCTGCGGGAACGGGCGATGGCGAGGTCGCCGGTGGTGCCGGGTGGCAGTATAACGAGAGCACGGGCGGGTTCTGGCCGAACAACGAGGAGTGGTGGTCCGAACCCGAAGATGAAGACTAGGCCGGATTATTCACGAGCCCGTAGCGGAATTCGTAAGAGTTCCTTTGTGCACAACGACTTAGGTCGGAATTCTTGCGAATTCCGCTACCGCAGCGTGCGCCGAACGCCGCCCGTTCGTGAATAATCCGGGCTAGAAGCACGTCGGCAGTAGCGACCGAGGCCCCCCAGAGAAGCGGCTTGTTTGACCCACCCTATTTATCTCCTCACGGCCCCGCATCTGGGCCGCGGGGGCTGCGCTATTTCTTGTGTTGCATTTCGGTGCCTCTTCCGCCTGATGGGCCACATCGACGGTCCCGACGCCATGGCCCTGGCCTGGCTCCACAGCGCCGGCGTGCGGCAGATGGTCGGCTACACGGTGCCTATCTGGTTCGGCTACGCGGGCTGGGGATGCCTCGACTACTTCGTCGAGCAACCCGGGCGGTACAGCCTGGTCGAGGCGTTCTTTGCCAATCAACGCGCCCTCATCGACTCACTCGAGCACGGCGTGGGCAACGAGCGGGGCCTGCGGTTCGACAAGAATGCCGTGGCCTTCTACGGCGATCCCGGCTGGGAAGCCCGAATGGCCGACGGCCCGCGCGCCTTCGAACTCACCCTGGCGGTCGATGACGACCTGCACACGCTCACCGTCACGCCGAACCGGGGCGAGGAGAGCTTCGCCCCCATTTGCACGAACGGTTCGCAGCGCGGCGGGCGCCCGTTCGTTTACATGCTGCCGCGGCGGATCGACGCCGGCGGCGTGCAACTGGTCGAAGGGGCCGACCTCGAGCCGGTCATCGCCGACGACTTCATCCTGGTTCCGAATCCCGGCCGGTGCGACCCCGCGCGGACCTATCGCGTGGCGTTTCGCGCCCCGGCGGCACGTCGCTGAAAAGCGAAAGCACGTTGCGAGATGCGGCGCCTACTCGGCGTTCGGCTCGGTGGGCGTGTCAATGGCCGATTCGATCAGCACGGCCTTGTGCCCGCGGAAGGCGCCGGGGCGGGCGCGGAATTTGGGAATCCCTTCGATGAACACCGGCAGCGTGTCGTGGACGTCTTTGCGGGTGGTGATGATGTCGCCCACTCGGAGGCCCACCAGGTCGCCGGCGGTAATGTGGGTGTGGGCGAGCTGGACCTTCAATTCCACCAGCGACGTGCACACCTTCCGGCTGATCTGCTCGATGCTCTCCGGTGTGGCCTCCTTGCGCCCGTAAGCCACCCAACTGTTCGCCGATAGCTTCCCGCCGATCCGCTCGATGGCGTTATACGGGATGCACAGGTTCATCATGCCCCGGATCTCGCCGATGGTCAGCTCGAAGCTGATGAGCACCACCACCTCGTTGGGCGGAACGATTTGGACGAGTTGCGGGTTGCTCTCCACCCGCACCACGCTCAGTTGCAAGTCGAGCACGTTCTCCCACGCGTGCCGCAGTTCCTCGAGGAACAAGTTGGTGATGCGGGCGACCAGGCGCAGCTCGATTTCCGTGAGCGGCCGGCGGGCGAGAGCCCCGCCCTCCCGGCCCCCACCCAACATCCGATCGATGATCGGATAGAGGATGGACGGGTTGATGTCGAGGATCAGGTTGCCCTCGAGGGGATGCGCCTCCAGCAGGTTGAAGCACGTGGGGTTCTCCAGGCTGAAGACGAACTCGCTGTAGGTGAGCTGGTCGACGCTGGTCAGTTTTACCTCGACGATGCTCCGCAGCAGGGCCGACAGCGCCGCGCCGAAGTTCCGGCCGAAGCCCTCGTGCAGCGTCTGCAGCGCCCGCATCTGCTCCTTGCCGACGCGTTCGGGCCGCTTGAAATCGTAGGGGGTGATCTTCTCGCGCGGCTTGGGCGCGACGAACCGAACGCTTTCAGCGTCCGGTTCGGAGGCCGAGCCGCCGGTTGCCACCGCCGCGCTCTGTTCCCCGCCCGCCGCCATAGCGCTTAACAGGCTTTCCACTTCAGTTTGACTGAGTACGTCGCCACCCATACTTGCTCACATCACGCGAATACCTTTTGTTCCATTATCGGCATTTCCGGGCTACTGCCGAACCTGCCCTCGGCCGTACACCACGTACTTGTAGCTGGTCAGTTCGTTGATGCCGCACGGTCCGCGGGCATGGAATTTGTCGGTCGAGATGCCGATCTCCGCGCCCAGGCCGAACTCGCCGCCGTCGTTGAAGCGGGTGCTGGCGTTGACCATGACGGCCGAACTGTCGACCCGTGTGACGAACTCGCGGGCCGCGTCGAGGTCGCGCGTCACAATGGCCTCGGTGTGCTGCGAACTGTAGCGGTTGATGTGTTCGATGGCCGCGTCGAGCGAGTCGACGATCTTCACCGAAAGGACCGGCCCCAGGTACTCGGCGGCGTAATCGGCCTCGGCGGCCGGCTTCGCCTCGGGCACCAGGCCGCAGGTTCGCTCGTCGCCGCGCAGCTCGACGTTCTGCTCCAGCAACGCCGCAGCCACACGCGGCAGGAGCGACTCGGCCGCGGCCGCGTGCACCAGGAGCGATTCGGCCGCGTTGCACACCCCCATCCGCTGGCATTTCGCATTGACCACCAGCCGCACGGCCAGATCGGGGTCGGCCCATTGGTCGAGGTACACGTGGCAGTTGCCTGCAAAGTGCTTGATCACCGGCATGCGCGCTTCCTCGCTGACGCGGCGGATCAGCCCCTCGCCCCCGCGCGGGATCGCCACGGTAATGTGCTCGGGCATGCGGAGGAAGTGGCCTACGGCCTCCCGGTCGGTCGTGGCGACGAGTTGGACGGCGTGCTCGGGCAGGCCCGCGGCGGCGGCGCACGTGCCGAGCACTTCAGCGATGGCGGCATTGCTGTGCATGGCCTCTTTTCCGCCGCGCAAGATGACTGCATTGCCGGCCTTCACGCACAGGGCCGCGGCGTCGGCCGTTACGTTCGGCCGCGATTCGTAAATGAAGAACACCACCCCCAGCGGCACGCGCACTTTCTCGACCAGTAGGCCGTTGGGCCGCACCGAGGAGGAGATCACCTCGCCGATCGGTTCGGGCAGCAGGGCCACTTCCTCCAGCGCCACGGCAATCGAATCGGCCCGCTGGGGGGTTAGCCGCAACCGGTCGATTTGGGCGTCCGTGAGTCCGAAGCCGGGCGCGGCGTCCAGGTCTTTTTGGTTGGCTTCGGCCAGCCGATCGGCTTGTTCCCGCAGTGCCGCGGCACCGGCCCGGAGCCACTGTTGCTTCTGGGCGCCGGTAACCCGCGTCAGTTCGGCGGCGGCTTGGGCCGCCTGCATGGCTACCGTTTCACAATAGGTGCGTAAGTCGTTCATACTCCATCACTTAGGTATACGAAGCGGCGGCTTGGTTCGGAGACGGCCCTTGGCAGCCCATCCCAACTGTCGGTCTCACAACGCGGCCCCGCAAGTATCCCTTCTGTTGCCGGGAAAGTCAACGGAGATTCTTACCAAAATCCCGCCCAGAAAAGGGGCACACCCCCCCCGCCGTGGCCGCTTCTTTCGGTGCATGTACCCGGTCGGGACTACCTGATGCCCTCATTCTCGAGTGATTCAGGAATTCGGGAAAACTGAGGTTGTTTGCCATTGGCCGCTTCGGTAACTTTCCCCCGCGCGAAGGAAAGCCGCGAGAAAAGCCATGGATGAACGTTCCGCCTGCACGCCGGTATCTCTCAATCGTCAATGCTTCAACGGGGGGGTGGTCTTGCCGTACGGTCTGACTGCAACGCACATCAAGAAGGCGATGTCGGACTTCCTGGACTTTCTGGGCTTCTTGAATCAGCAACTCCACACCCGCAAGCTTCCAAGATTGGAATCGTTCTTGATGCCGGCCAATTTTTCCTGCATGGTCGGCGAGTTCATGGGCGCAACGATCCCGAAATACTGTCATATGTTGGCCCGGAACACCTATCACAACGGTCACCCCGACTTAGTGCCGAAGGGCATGTTCGAAGGCGATGCGTGCCAGCATGGAACGGATGGAATCGAAATCAAGGGGTCGCGGCACCCGAGAGGGCGGCAGGGCCACAACGCCGAACATGTTTGGCTGATGGTATTCGTTTTCGATGCCAATTCGGCCCGGGATGCATCGCAGGGAATTGAGCCCAAACCGTTCCGATTCCTCAAAGTCGTAGGAGCGCAATTGCAGAAGTCCGATTGGGCATTCTCCGGCCGGTCGGAGCGGAGCCGGCGCACAATCACGGCGAGCGTCAAGCGAAGCGGCTACCAGAAGATGGAAGCCAACTGGATTTACCGCTCAGAATAGTCGGCCCAATCCGAGCACTTCATCGGCGTCACTCTCCACGGCTTTCAGGCAAGGGATTGCGCGTGTTGCCAGGTCGTAGTATTCATGGTGACGTTCGATGCCTATGCCTTGAATGCCCACGGCTTCGCAGGCGGCAATGGTGGACCCGGAGCCCATGAACGGATCGGCGACAACCCCTTCGCCTAAAGGAAGTGCAGCGTAAACAAGCCGCCGCAAAAACGACTGGGGCTTGACGCTGGGATGGTCGGCAATCTCGCGTTCGTTCTGCGGTGTACGTTCGCTGGATATCACATCTTCGAACGGCCCTCCCGGATAGCGGCGAACCGCACCTGTCTGGTACGTGCGCAGGCATTCGGCCACGGTCAGGTCGGTCGGCCTGCGGAAAAGGCCCCAAGGTTCGTAGCAACCGCGGGGCATGGACGAAACACCGGGAAACTCTTTCTCGGCATTCTTTGGCCGATCACCGCCGCGCAGCGTTCGCACCAGGCGAATGATCTGGCCGCGAAACTCCAGGCCGCCATCGACCAGGGCATCGTACAAAAGCTGTGCGATGAACGCGTTTGTCGCGATGAAGACGTGACCACCCGGAAGCAGGGCATGGTGGACTAGGGCAGACCACTCGACGAAGAATTGTCGCAAACGAGCACGTTCTTTGGAGTTCAGCGCCGTGAAGCGGGGAAGCGGCGAGCGGGTATGGCCATCGAAGGAAGGTGGGATTCGCCATATTCCGCCCCGGCCATTGGCCCTCTTTTCCAGTTGGTCGACATCGTATTCTTTCACGCCGTACGGCGGATCAGTGACAATTGCATGGAGCGAGGCGGGGGGTAGTGCCGCAAGCCACGAGAAGCAGTCGGCGAGAGCGATCATCGACCGGCCCACATGGCAGCACGGATAGTCAAGTGCAAGGTTTATGCTTTCGGTGGGCATAGCGATGGAAGGTTGTAAGAGGAAACGTTTCACCCGATGCCACGGTGGCCAACGCAATCCGCCGAGAATCTGGCATGTTTCGGCGGCCGGACAGATCGCTGCGCTACTGTACGGCTGTCACCTTCGATGAACTTACCGGATGTTCCCTCCTGGTGTCAATGGTGGCGCCGGAGAATGATGCGGCCCACGACGATCGCGGCGGTCATGCCGAGACCGAGGCCGAGCAGCCCCCCAAGCAATTCGCCGAGACCTGTTGCACCCCCCAAAATGGCACCAAGAATGGCGAGCACGATGGGAAACAGGAAAAAGCCGGCCGGTCCCAGAAACGACCGCGGGCCGCCGGGCTCGGGCGGCGAAGGACCGCCGGGCGGGACGGCGCCGTCGCAACCCGGGCATTGGGCACAAGGTGAATCCGGCTGGTCGCCGGGCGGCGGTTCCGGCGAATCGGAAGGGAACGAAGGCATCAGTCGGCTGTTACCGGTCGGAGTACACCCGCGTGCTCTCCTCCTTGGTGACGGGAACGCCGCGCATTTCGTCGGTGAGCAGTTGGACGCGTGTGCGGAGGTCGCCGGGCTCGATCCCCCGCACACGTATACGATACATCGTATCGGCCTTCGGCGCCAAGCGGCTGAGCGGCTCGAAGACGACCTGCCGACCATCAATGGCGTGCTGGGTCGGTCCCTCGGCGGCCAGCGGCTGCATCTCCGGCGGCAACAGAACGTGGACCTGAACGTTCGACGATGCCTTCGTGCCCTGGTTGAGCACATTGATTTCGTACACCGTTTCGCCGCCCACCTCGATGGGATCGACCACGTCGCGGACCTCAAACAGGATGGCGGCGATGCCCTCGATCGAGACGGGTTGCTCCGAATCGGCCTCGACGCCCCGCGCCGCCGTGCTGCGCACCCGCAACGCATGCTCGCCCGCACGAACCGGCATAGTGGCCAGTTCCACAACGCCCCTCTCATGCACGGGCAGCTCCTCCAGCCGCCAGTGGACGGCCCGGCTGGCCTCGTCGTAATGGCCCGCGTTGTTGGCGCTGATGAACTCCAGCCCGTCGGGCAGGTGGGCGACGAGTTCGACGTTCCTGGCCGGCGCGGTTCCGGGGTTGGAGATACCCAGTTCGTAAACCGCCTTGCGTTCGAGGAATCGGCGGTGCGGGCCGTCGATGGCCAGTTCCAGTTGCGGCGCGATCACCTGGATGTCCAGCCGGTGCTCGGCCCGGAGGTTTCCTTCGCCGCGGGCGACGATCACGTTGGTCACCGGTCCCGCACGATCGGCCACCAGTTCGAGTTCCAGTTTCTGCGACTCGCCCGGCTTCAGCGTGCCCACGTCGTATTCGAGGTCGGCGCCGGCCGGGTGGCGCAGGCCGGGGGGAACCCGCTCGGAAAGGATCACGCCGGTGGCGACCCCGGTGCCGGGATTCGACAGGTTGATGTTCAGCGTCAGGCTCTCGCCGATGAGGACTGTGGAGGGCGCCGACGATTCGAGGACGAGTTCCGGCTTGGTGGCGATGCTCCGCGCCGACGCGGCAGCGCTGAAGTGCACGGTCGCGACACTGCCGATTTCCCCTTCTTGCGTGGGGGTTACCTTCACCTCGACGGTTGCTTCCTCCCCGGGGTCCAGCGTGCCCAGCGACCAGACCAATTCGCCTCGGGTTCCCTGCCTTGCCCGTGGCGTGGTCGAACCGAGTTGAGCGCCCTTGGGCACTTGGTCGCGGACCTCCAAGCCGGTGGCGGCCACGGAGCCCGTATTCCGCACCTTCACAACGAACGTGGCCGGTTTTCCGACCTGCATGTCGGCCGGGGCGATCTTTTCGATGGTAACTTGCGGTGTTTGGGCACCTTCGAGGTGTTTTGCACCGGGCTGGCCTGTGCCTTCGCCCAGCAGCATTGCGTCGCCCCTGTGGGGCGGATCCGCATGGGGGGTAGTATCGGGCTCGGAGCGTGGCCCCGGGGCGGCCGAATCTACGGCGATGTGCTCTTCGCCCGGCATCGGTATTCGCCCGGCCGGCCGGGCGGTTGGGCCGAAGTCGGCCGTATCGGAAGGAGTTTCCGGAAGCGGAGTACCCAGTAGCGGCCCGGCCTGGCCGGGGGCCTCGGGATCTTGGTCCGGCGGGCGGAGTGAGGGATACCGATCGCCCTCGCGGCTCGGATAGGGCTGGAGTTTTTTCCTTCCGGCGTCAGTCGGCGCCGCGCCCGCCGCTTCCGCCAACGCCGTTTCTTCTTGGTGCGATGCCAGGGATGCCGTTCCCCGTTGCGAGGTCGCGCCGGCCCCGCCCGCACCGAGGTCCAGGCCGAGCGGCGTCCGTTGAAATGGATCGGACGCTCGGCCGTCGGGCAGTTCGGGGGGCCGCGCGCCCACATCCGCACCGTTGCGGAGGGGCGTTTCCCCCAGGGGTTGCGCGAAGGGCGCTAAACCGGCTGATTCCTCGAGCCTTCTTTGGCGTAGGGGATTTTCTCCAGGGGAGGAGCGCTCGCCCGGGGCGAGACGGGGCGTGTCGGTCCGGGCCTCTTCTCGGGCTGTCGTCTCAGGCGGCACGTCTACATCGACGCCATGCCCGCGCTGGGCCTGGGCAATCGCAAACAGGCCGAGCACAACAACCGTTCCCAGCGCTGAAATGCGAAGCATGATTCGCTTCATAACGGAACTCCCCGACGGACGGGTTGGGAATATGGAGAAAAGACGGCGGATGGGAGGCATTTCCGAGACTTTCGCAGGTAATAGTACGGGTTACTACCAAATCCGGGGCGTTCAGGAAAGGCCAATATCCCAATTTCACAATTCCTCCAGACGGCATAACGAGACGGCGCGCCGCGTCAATCCCGTCCTCTTGCCCAGCTTCCCGAAGCCCGTTGCCAAAACGCGACGCATACTTGCCTTGACCGTTCACTCCTACGTTGCGGGCAGAGTATCCGCGAACCGAGCAACCCGCATTTCCGGTAGCCCCGTGGTGTCCCACCCCCTCCATGCCGGCAATTCGCCGTTGAGTCTTGCTGCCGGCCGGTGCCGTGCGCGCCGGGTTGGCCGCCGAATATCGGCGGTCGGCCGCATGGGAATCGCCGGGCTGATGGCAGCCGCGCTCGGGTTCGGGAACCCCGCCCTGCCGGCGCCGGGGCCTACTACCGAGGCTGCGGGGCGCCAGGCGGCTGCCGCCCCCGGACCGTTCGAAACAGCGGCCGCCCTGCGCCGTGGAGGGCCCGCGGCTCTAGCCCGGGGCGGTCTCAATGCCATTGAGCGCGAACTGTTCGCCGACGCCGACGCCGGCCGGCTGGGCCGGTTCTCCTTGCTCGAGGCTGCACTGGTGGCGAGCGGCGTCGATTCGCCGGAGGTGCTAAACCGCTACGAACGGCGGCTGGACGGCTATACCGACCAACTCAAGCAATCTCACCCGCCGTCCGGCGACGGCCGTGAAGAGGCGCAAGCCGTTTTCGAATTCCTGCATTGCCGGATTCTGCATGGCGGATACCGCATCGACAGCACCGATCTGCGCATTGCGTTGGACGAGGGGCGGTTCAACTGCGTCAGCGCCTCGGTGCTCTTCCAATGCCTTGCAGCGCGTTACGGGCTGAATGTGTCGGGGTTGGAGATGCCGAGCCACGCCATGAGCCGCGTGCATCTGCCTGGCGGCTCGCTCGACGTCGAAACCACCTGTTCCTCCTGGTTCCGGCTGATGGACGATCCCAAGCGGCAAGCACAATCGGTTCGCGAGACGCTGGGCACCATACCCGGCGCCCCCGACACGGTTGCCCGCGAAGTGCCGAGCACCGGTCTGGTGGCCATGGTTTATTATAACCGGGGGGTCGACCTGTTGGCCGAGGCCCGTTTTGCGGAGGCGGCGTTGGCCAACGCCAAGTCGGTCGTCTTGGACCCGGAGAACCAAGCCGCCCGCGGAAACCTCCTGGCAACAATCAACAACTGGGCCATCGCGCTAGGGCAGTCGGGGCGATTGGACGCGGCGGTTGCGATGCTGGAGGCCGGGATGGCCGTTGCTCCCCGGTACGAGCCGTTCGCGCTGAACTATGCGCACGTGCAGCATAAGCGGAGCAAGCGGCTTGCCGAGCACGACCCGCACGAGGAAACCCCGGGTCGCAAAGCGGCCGCCGCGCACTCTCAGGCCGAAGACGTCGGCGAAACGTGCGACGTGGCAGGGCCCTGAGCCCCAGGACCTAGCCCAGCGTATTCCTGAGCGCGCTGCGTGAAGGCTGCCGTTTGACATCCGGCCCGCCGTAACCTAGACTTCTTTCGGTCGGCATTCGTGCCGGCCGCACGCCGCAAACTTCTTCCACACACTCGTCCATCTTCTTCCGATTGTGCCGCCCGTAGGCCGCCCGTGGGCCGCGGCGGTTTGTCGAACCACTTTGTCTTTGAACCACTTTGTCTTTCCAAGGGGTCAGTGCCAATGGAAACAACAACGCTTGAGCCGCAACCAGCGTTCCTGCCGGAACCCAATGCGTTGCCGAACGACGACGTGAGTACGCAGGTCTGGACGCTGTTGACCAACCTGTATCCGCAACATGAGATGATCGAACGGCGGCGCGACATCCGCTATCCGTTCCCCTACCTGGTGCACCTGGCGCCGGTGGGCGACGACGGAACGACTCCGGAAGGCGAGACGATCGTCGTGGTGGGCAAGCATCTGTCGGAGGGCGGCCTGAGTTTCTATCATCCCAAACCCTTGCCGCACCGGCGAATGATCGTTTCTCTGCAGGCCCTCGGGGGCCAGTGGATCGGATTCCTGATCGATTTGAAGTGGTGCCGGTTTACCAAGCGAGGCTGGTACGAAAGCGGCGGTCGGTTTCTCGATTCGGTCCCCTCGCCCCTGGAGCCCTGACCCGGCCCTGCACCGGCCGCCGTGGGGTGCGGAAACGGGCTTGCGGCTGCCCACTGTTGGAGTTCACGCTTTAGCGTGCCGGCGGCGCACAACGTCGATCCACACGCTGAAGCGTGCATTCCAACAGAGCCGCCGGCGAGTTCGACGGCAAGTCCGTGCGCCCTATTCAGACGCCGCCTATCTTGTTCCGGCATGCTCCGGATCATCCGGGTTTGAAGGAAGGTCCAGGGCCGCGCCAAGGCGGTCGGAGCAGGCCGCAACATCCAGGAAAGCAGGCGCTTGCACGATCTCGGCGCCCCCTCGCAGTTCACCGAGCAGGCCGCCCAACAACTCGCCGGTCAGCCAGTCGGCCAGCCACCCGGCTCGCCGCTTCGCGTACTGCGCTTGCAGGCGGGAGAACAGTCGGGCGGCGGCCTTTCCCACTCCCTCGCTGGTCCCGCTGACGACCGCTTCGCCGCCGCCGGTCAAGCCGCCGGTCACTGCCAATTCTACGGCCAAGTTGCCGGCCTGGTCGACGAGCACGTCGGCCAGACCCCAGCTACTGACGACCAGGGCCACGGTAATGGTAGGCCGGGCCAGGGCCCACGCCTGGTCCAGCGACTGGAGCATGAGCACAGCCCTGGGGTTCGCCTGGCGCCATGCGTCGAGTTCGGCCCGCAGAAAAGCCCGGTAGTCGTCATCGACCGCGGGGAGGCGGCCGTGGGCCGCCGTCACGCGCCGGAGCAATTCGGCACGGCTGCTGCCGCCCAGCAACCGCCGGAGCTTCGGTCGTAGGGTTTCGTTGCCCACGTCGGCAAGCCGCTGCAATTCGTCGTACGTCTTCCGGACCGCCACGACGATGGCTTCGCGTTCGCGGGCCTGGAAGGCTTCGAGCGGATCGGTGGCGGGGCCGGTTACGGCGCCGCGCGCGGCCCGAATCGGCCATGCCAGCCCCCGGCCCAGCGCCCGGTAGAACGCATGGACGTGCTGCGACCACGGGCGTCGCGTCGAATGCCACCACTGGCGGATCTCATCGACCAGGACGCCCACCGGGAGTGACGGCCACGCGAGCCGCGCCAATTCGGAGGCTTCGAGGGCATGCGCCGCCGCGGCATACCCTTCCGCCGCCAGCCGCAATTCCCGCACGTAACCGCCTACTCCCTGCCGGGCGTCGAGTACGCGGCGCAACGCGCCGCGGAAGGTGCGCACCTTGATCGGATCGAAGTGCATCGCCGCCAATTCGTCGCGCAGGTCGGCCGGCGCCGCCGGAGGATCGAGTCCCTCAAAGCCGATGGAAAAAAAAGGCAGCCGCAGGTCCTCCGCAGCGCGGCGATCGTGCGGAATCGCGTAGACCAGCTCCGGCTGGGCGCCCGTCTCGCCGCGGAAGGTGGCCAGCCACGCCGGCCAGTAGGGCGCGTCGGCCTCCAAATCGACCTGGTTGAAGAGCACGACGATGGGCTTGTCGGCCTCGACCGCCGCGCGGAAGAACTGCTTGACCGCCGCGTCGTTGTACTTCTGCTGCGTGAGCACGGCCAGCAGCACGTCGGCCGACTGCCGGATGGCTCGCGCACGCTCCCAGTTCACCTCCACGTCGCTGTCGACGTCGGGCGCGTCGAGCAGCAGCAGCCGCTCCGGCACGCGCCGGCCGGTCCGCCAGAAGAGCCGGTTTTCCGGCGCGTCCTCCAGTGCGTCGCCCGGCGAGGTCCACCGGCGCAACTCGAAGGCGGGAAACAGCCTGGCCAGCACTTCGACGTTGTCGAGCCCCGGCGGCGCGAGGCAAACCGGGTGCTTCGTCCCTGCAGCCAAGGGACTGACGGCACTGGCCACCTCGCCGGCAAGCTGGTTGAACAGCAACGACTTGCCGATGTTCGTCCCGCCGACGACGGCCACGATGAGCACCGGCGGCAGTTCGAGCTGCGCCAGCAGCCTCCGCTGGAGCAGGCCGTACCATTCCTGCCCCGGCGGCGGCGCGACGCCCACCGCCGCTGCCGCCGGAGCGAGCGCCCGCAGCGCGCGGTCAAGGTTCTGCACGTCGTTGGCAAAGGCGTCAAAGCTGAGCATGGGGGCGCGCCGCAATGGGAGGTCGCCGATTGATTCTACACGGTCGCGGCCCATGACGATCGGCCGCGCGGTCAGCCGGGCCGGCCAAGTCGGCGGCAACGACGTAGGGGAGCGGTCGCGAGCGATGCGGCCGCAATGGCCGCCGGGGAGCGATTTGCCGTTCTCTTCGCATCCGTGACGGGATACCGGGCCCGATACCCGTCAATATGCGCACGCGAAGACGTGACGTCAAGAGGCCGGCGCCGTTATTCCGCGCCGCGTTGGAGTGCCGGCTTGAGCCGGTTGGAGGCGCCGCCCGAAGGCGGGACTCCAACGCGTGGAAGCGACGCCTGAAGGTGGGATTCCAACCTGGCCCGCGCCGAACCGGTCAGCCGTTGTTGTTTTCGGAGGGCTTTTCCAGCCAGTTGGTCGCTTTCAACGCCTCGATTCGTCTTCGCACTTCCTCGACTAATTCGGGACAATCCCGGCAGAGTTCTTCGACTGACGGTTCCTCACCATGTCGGCGCAGGTCGTCCCACCGTTCGAGCAGTTCCTGAATCCGGTCGTCTTGGATGTTGTCGTTCAAACGAAGCGCTGCTCGCCACGTCGTGGTTCTGTTTGACGGAACAGGGAAAAACAGGGGCTACCTTGGGCCGCGGGAGCCACGGACTACCCCACGTCATCCGGCGGAAGACAGCCGGGCTTCCGCCGCTCAGCGGCGCCCGGCCCAATCCGGCACCCGGACGCCGGTGGCGGAATCCAATCCCGGCGCGAAGGGTTTCAGATCGAGCACCGGCGTGCCGTCGAACGCATCGATCTTCTCCACCTCGAGCACGTTGTCTTCGACGCCGACCACCTTGCAGAGCGTCAACGCGATCAAGTTCGGTCGAACCGGGGCTCGGCAGGCGAACACGCCGGTGCGCGGATTGTTTTGATCGCCCCGGGGATGCACTTGAAGGACCGCCCGGCGCTGCGGCGTGTCGTTCTTGTGGAACCACCAGATGACCTGGACGTGCGACCACCCGTCCAGGCCCCGCAGCCCTGCCTGGTACTTCTTGTCGAGGACGATCAGGGTTCGCCCCTCCGTTCGCTGGACCCAGCCGATGGGGCGGACAGTAAACGCCGCCTCGTCCTGCTCCTCAGCGGCGGGCGCCGCATGCGGGAAGACGGAAGCGAGCAGTACGAGTGTGAGACTCAGGCGTTTCATGATGGTTGGCTCCGGTGTGGTAAGGGGCGATGGTGATGGGCGATGCCCTACCGGTCTGCCGACTTGACCAGCCGGGCATCGAGCCAGTTGGCATGGTCGAGCACGTGGGCGCGTTCGGCGAAATCGACCACCAGGTCGAGCCGGTTCGCGCCGGCGACTTCCAGGTCGATCGCCTCGGGCGGTTCGCCGCCTCGGACCGGGCCGCTGGTGAACTGCTCCTGCCCGTCGACGAACACGCGGAACCGCACGCTGCCGCGCCCGCCGGTCGCATCGTCCACCCCCACTTCCGATTGGAACCGCTCGTAGCGGCCGTCGAGCCGGTAGGTGAGCCGGGCCGCCGTGTGCATGCCCAGCCCGGTGAGATAGGTGCGGCCCCCGCAACGGAGCCGCCCGCCGGCAACGCTGCGGTCGA
>PWXP01000278.1 GCA_003561895.1 Planctomycetaceae bacterium
CACCGCGTCCCTCGACCACGAACCCTTAGGACCAACCCATGCCACCCATCGTCACCTTCACCGTCAATCCGGCCGTCGACAAGAACAGCGCGGTTCAGCAGGTCGTTGCGGAACGCAAGTTGCGGTGCGAAAATCCCGAGTACCACCCGGGCGGCGGCGGCCTGAACGTGGCCCGCGCCATCACCGAGTTGGGAGGGGAGGTTACAGCTTATTGGACGTGCGGCGGCGCCATCGGGCAACTGCTCGAGCAACTGCTCGATGAGGAAGCGGTTCTCCATCGTCCCATCAGCATTGAAGCGCATACGCGGGAGAACCTGATCATGTATGAACGCTCCAGCGAGCTTCAGTACCGCTTTGGGATGCCCGGCGCCACGCTGACGGCCGATGAGGTTCAGAAGTGTCGGGACCGGCTGCACGCGATTGACCCGCCGCCGAAGTACCTGGTGCTCAGCGGCAGTTTACCGCCCGGGGTCGACGACGATTTCTATGCCCAAATGGCGGCCGCCATGCCGTCGACGTGCCGGGCGGTGCTGGATACCAGCGGAGGGCCCCTGAAGCGCGGCCTGGAAGCGCCGTTGTACCTGGTGAAGCCGAACATGCGCGAGTTGGGGCACCTGGCGGGCCGGGAAGTCGAGGACGACCGGCAAATCCGCGAGGTCGCCCGATCGCTGATCGACCGGGGAGAGGTCCAAGCGGTGGTCACCTCGCTGGGCCCGGACCGCTGGCCGCAGACGTACGACCGCACGCCGCTGGACCCCCTGCCGCCCTGCGCCCGCCGCATTCTCACGCAGCCGAACGACGCGCTGCTGAAGCCGGCCGGCATCCGGCACGTCGTCCGCTCGCTGCTGGCGCTGGGATGGCACCCGCGGCACATTGCCGGACTGATCCGTTCGAAGTACGAACGCGACATCTCGCGGCGGCTGGACCTTTCTTCCTGAACGCACCCGTTACACCGATTGCCCAGCGGGCGGATTACTCGGTGTCGGGCGCGTCGTTTTCCGAATGGCCGTTGCCCTGCGCGCGCCGGATGCGCCGGAGTTCCGCTTCGAGTTTCGCGCGTTCGATCAAGTGGCTCCGCCGGATGCGGTCGTAGTGGAACTTCGTGGCCAGCACGTCGGCCAAGGCCAGCAGGCCGACCCACACCACGACGGCCAGGACGCCCAGCCAGTAGATGATGGCGAACCAACGCGACTCGACCACCCCGGTAAGCCACTCGCCCAGGAACAGGGCCACCGCCAACAGGGCCAGCATGGCGCTGGTTTGCATGCGGCGCCGAAACTGGCGTCGCCGGTAGTTGAGTTCCTCGCCGGTTTCGGCCGCGCCGACCGCATGCCGCCACGTCCGCACATGGGCGAACATCAGCGCCGCCGCGCAGCCGAGCAACAAGATCGAAACCAAGCCGATGGTCCAAAGGTCCATGCGAAGGGTATCCGCGGGGGACGAAGGGGTCGGAAGGGGCCATGGCCCGATGAATGGTTACCAGGATAGCGAAATCATGCCCAACTAAAACTACCGAATCCTACTTTCGGCTCTTCCGTTTCTGGGTGCAGTTCGCCTAGGCTGGAGTGCCGCCTTCAGGCGGCGTGCCGTTGCCGGCTGAAGTCGGCACTCCACGCTCAGGCGGATGCGGTCTCTACCGGAGGACTATCGGGTGGGTTCGCCTCCCCCGGATAAAGGGCCGCCCGCACTTCACCCAGCACGGTCGAGACGCGCCGGTCCAGCGCCTCCAACTCGGCGAGAAGCTCCTCGTGCCTTTTGTCGAGGTCGAGGAGGGTTTCCAGGTGACCAAGGTTGCCAAACGCGGGTTCAGGCATTGCAATACACGGTTGCGGTGCATGTGGCCGAAGACTGCCCCGAAAGGCCCTTAGAGAGGTCATCGTCCGGCGGCCGCCGGGAAGGTTAGGCGAGCTGCCGCATCGAGTGCGCGGAAGTTCAGTTGGGGAAGCCCTTTCCGGTTACGTGGTCTTTGACGAGGGGATGCGGCTGTCCGCGGTGCCGTGTGGCCGATGGAGGCGTATTGGCCGGTTGATCCGACGGTTTGTGTATTGGTAAGGGTAGACAGCACGCCGAGCGGTGGTGTATATTGGAGAATCATCGGTCGATTAGCCGAATATTGGCATGTTTTGTGAGTCCGGGTCATCCCTAAACAAAGGAGGAGTGAGTGGTCAAATTGACGTTGCGGGAGCGTGAATCAATCCAGGAGGCCGTGCGGCGCTTCCGAAAGCTGGTGGAACGGAGCGGCATTAAGAAGGAGATGCGCCGCCGCGAGTATTACGAGAAGCCCAGCGAGACCAAGCGGCGAGCCAAACTTCGAGCCGAGCGCCGCACCCGCCGAACCCGCCTCTTGGGCAGCCGCTAGCGCCGGGTAGTCCTTCTTTTTTTTCGGGCCGGGACCGAGCAAGCCGCAATCGGTGCGCGCCGGCTGCCTTGCGTTCTGAGGCGAACGGGCAGATATTCCGCCGGCAGTATGGCCACGGGCCCCTCTGCTCTGCCTTTATCGCCCCGCCGGCGGGGGAGGGATGTTTCACGGCTGGCGGCTGAGACTGAAGATGGGCAACAGCAGCGCCAGGCCGATGGTGCCCACCACCACGCCCATCGCGGCGATCATGATGGGCTCGATCATGCTGGTGGCCGCCTTGATGGCCGTTTCGACTTCGCGGTCGTAGTACACGCTCACCCGCTCCAGCACTCTGTCGAGCTTGCCCGTTTCCTCGCCGGAAGCGATCATCTGCACGAGCACCCTCGGGAAGAGGGGGTTGCCGGCCAGCACTTCGCACACCCGCCGGCCGCTGGTCACTTCGTCGAGCACGTGTTCCCACAGGCGTTCGTAGTAGTAGTTGCCCGACACTTCGCCGGCCAGCTTGATGGCGTCCATGATGGGAACGCCGCTGCCCAGCATGGTGCCCAGGGTGCGGATGGACCGGCTGATGGTCACTTTGCGCGACATGGGGCCCACAATGGGGGCATTGATGCGGACCCAATCGATCGCGCGTCTTCCGTGCTCCGTGCGTTTGGCGTACATCAGACCGGCCAGCAGCGCCGTCGTGCCGGCCAGCCAAAGATACCAGTGACCCAGCAAGGCGTCCGAAATGCTCATCATCAGGATGGTGGGAGCGGGCAGGTCGGTTCCCCTCGCTTGGAACATGGGCGTGAACTTCGGCAGGATGTAGGTCAGCAGGAAGACCGTGACGCCGGCGGCCATGACCATCATTACGGCGGGGTAGGCCATCGCGGCACGGACCTTCGCCCGGGTTTCCAACTCCTTGCGCAGGTACTCAGCGATGCGTTCAAGCGTGGCGGCCAGCGTCCCGGTGGCTTCGCTCGCCTTGACCAGGGAGACGTACGTCCTGTCGAAGTACCTCGGATGCCCGGCCAGCGCCCGCGAAAAGTCTTCTCCGGCCTCGACGCGGTCGCGCAGGTCGGCCAGGACGCGCCGGAGCGTGGCGTTGGTTTCCTGTTCGACGATGCCGGAAAGCGCCGTGGCGAGGGTGATGCCCGTTTCCACCATGACCGCCAACTGGCAGGTCACGTAGATGACGTCGTTCTTGGAGACGCGCTGCGGTAGGAGCCCGCCGTCGGCCTCGTCGATTTCGAGCACCTGGAAGCCGTCGCGGCGAAGCTGCTGCGAAGCCTCCTCGACGCTGGCGGCGTCGACGGTGCCCTCGTGCGTGTTTCCGAGCGGGTCGCGCGCGCGGTACTCGTAGTTCATGCTAATCTCCCTCGCACGTATTCCATGCTATCCTCCCGCCTCGCCGGCCACCTGGAACACCTCCTCGATGGTCGTGAGCCCCTCGCGCACCTTGCGGAATCCGTCGTGCGCGAGGGTGACCATGCCCTGCTTCGCGGCGAGGCGGCGAATGGCCCCGATGCTCGGGTCTGACACGATCGCGTCGCGCAGCTCGTCGTCGATCATCAGCAGCTCGTGCACGCCCAACCGGCCGCGGTATCCCGTATTCCGGCACCGCTTGCAGCCGGCGCCCTTGTAGAATCGCTCGAATTCAACGCCCATTTTCTCCAGGGCCTTGCGCACGGTGCGGGGAGGTTCGAACACCTGGCGGCACTTCGCACACACGCGGCGCACCAGCCGCTGCGCCAGCACCATGTTCAGCGCCGCGCCGATCAGGTACGACTCGACGCCCATGTTGATCAGCCGGGTAATGGCCGACGAGGCGTCGTTGGTGTGCAGGGTGCTGAACACGAGGTGCCCGGTCAGCGCGGCCTGGATGGCCATGCGCGCCGTCTCCTCGTCGCGCACCTCGCCCACCATGATCACGTCGGGGTCCTGCCGCAGCAGCGTGCGGAGCGCCTTGGAAAACGTGAGCCCGATCTTCGCTTGCACCTGGAACTGATTGATCAACGGCAGGTGGGACTCGATGGGATCCTCGACCGTACAGACGTTGTTCTCCATGGAGCTGATCGAGTTCAGCGCGGCGTACAGGGTGGTCGACTTGCCGCTTCCGGTGGGGCCGGTGACCAGGATGATGCCGTTCGGAGCCCGGATGGTCTGTTGGAACCGCTCGAGCACGTCTTCGGCGAACCCGAGGTCCTCGAGGTTCAGCGACACGGCGCGGGTGTCGAGCACGCGGATGACGGTTTTCTCGCCGATGGCCGTGGGGAAGGTACTGACGCGCAGGTCGATCTTGCGGCCCTCCAGCAGCACGTGCACCCGGCCGTCCTGGGGCAGGCGCCGCTCGCTGATGTCCATGCCGGCCATGATCTTGATGCGGCTGGTCACGGCGGGCAGCAGGTGCTGGGGCACTTCGAGCGACTTGTATAGCCGGCCGTCCACCCGGTACCGCACCCGCATGCACCGCTCCGCCGGCTCCACGTGGACGTCGCTCGCCCCCTCCTTGACCGCGTTGAAAATGACGTAGTTCACCAAGCGGATGACCGGCGACTGCCCGGCGATCTCCTCGACGTCGCCGATGTCCTCGACGGCCTCTTCGATGAGCGTGACGTCGCCGCCGTCGGATTCCTCGATGATGTCGTCGATGACGAACACCGTCGAGTTGGGCAGGGTGGTGATCATCCGCCGGATGTCCTTCGGCGTGGCGGCCACCATCTGGACCTGCGCGCCCGTGATCGACCGGATTTCGTCAATTAAAAAAAGGTTCGAGGGCTCCGAGACCGCGATCGTGAGCACCCCCCGGACGCGGAACAGAGGAAGCACCAGGTTCTGCTCGATATAGTCGCGGGGGAGCGCGTCGACGACGGCCGGATCGAACAGCCGGGCTTCAAGTTTCGCGTAGGGCACGCCGTATTCCCGGGCAAGGCACTCGACGATCTGGTCCTCGGAGCACAACTCCAGTTCGACCAGGATTTCGCCGAGCAGCCGCCCGCGCCGGTCCTGCTTCTGCACGTCGAGCGCGCGGGCCAGTCCCTCTTCGGTCACGTAGCCCCGGTCGAGGAGCACGTCGCCAAGCCGTCGGGGAGCGAGTTGGGTGGTATTCATGGCGGCATCTGAACGGGCAATTCGTGGGATAGGCTTCCAGCCTGTCGTTTTTCGCTGACAGGCTGGAAGCCTATCCTACGGCATTGTTGACAGGCTGGAAGCCTATCCCACGGCATTGCTGACAGGCTGGAAGCCTATCCCACGGCATTGTTGACAGGCTGGAAGCCTATCCCACGGCATTGTTGACAGGCTGGAAGCCTATCCCACGGCATTGCTGACAGGCTGGAAGCCTATCCCACGGCATTGCTGACAGGCTGGAAGCCTATCCCACGGCATTGCTGACAGGCTGGAAGCCTGTCCTAC
>PWXP01000521.1 GCA_003561895.1 Planctomycetaceae bacterium
CCACGTACATGCCCTCGGTGGCGTGCCGCTCGACCACCACGCCGCCGATGGGAGCGTAGATGGTCAGGTGATCGGAGGGCGTGCCGCGCTGGACGATTTCTTCGACCTGACGGTCGAGCACTCCGAGCAGCCGCAATTTCTCCTCGGCCAGTTCCACCGACCGCGCTCGCAGCGGCGAATTGGACCCCGTGCCGCCCCGTTCGGCCGACCGGTGCGCCAGGAGAAGTTCCTGCTGGGCGACGATCAGTTCGGGGCTGTAGATCGATACCAGGTGGTCGCCTTCGCGCACCCGCACGCCCGTGTAATCGACGTACAGGCGGTCGAGCCGGCCGGGCATCCGGGCCGTAATGTGGGCCAGCCGCGTTTCGTCGTAGTCGACCTTGCCCACCATGCGCACCGGCCGGGTGACGAACTGCCGCCGGACGGGCGTGGTTTGGATGTCGGCCAGCGCCACGGCTTCCTTCGACATGCGCAACTGCCGCGGCCCAAGGCCCAGGTCGTCTTCCTCCAGCGGGATCAGGTCCATGAAGCAGATGGGGCATTGGCCCGGCTCGGGCATGCGCACCTGCGGGTGCATCGAGCAGGTCCAGATGGTGGCGTCGTTGTCGGACGCTTCGGCGACGGCGTTGGTGTCGTGCTCGTGCGGTCGGGTTGCCATCCGGTAACCGAGCAGCGCCCCGGCCGCCAGCAGCACGGCCACCCCCGCCATCACGGCAAGCAGCGGCCATACCCTCAGCCGGCGGAGGAAGCGCAAGCGCTTTCTCGACTGGGCCGCGTTCGGAGTTTCGGGGATATTCGAGCGTTCGGTCATCGGATTACCTGATTTTGCCTCTGCTTAATTATTCGCTCTGGGAGCGAGCGAGGCAAGGATCTTTGGAGTGCGGGAATTTATTCCCGCTTTGGCGGGACGCTGGTTCCCAACCCCCACGTTCCGGGGCGCGCCGACGTAGGGGGTAACGAAACGAAAAGCGGCAATAAATTCCCGCACTCCAAAGGTTCGCCCCTCCCAACTCAGTCGGGCAGCTTGTGCATGAACTTCTCCGGGTGCTCCTCGATGGCCGGGGCGCAACCCGCGCAGCACAGCAGCACGTCGCGGCCCTCGACGGTCACCTTCACCGGCGTGCCCATCGAGCCGAGCGGCGCGTCCATCACGGGACACACCTTCTGCCTCGCGGCCAGTGCCTGGTCCTCGGGGGAAAGCGCGGCCAGCGCTTCGGCGTGGGCGGGGTCGACGTCGGGGTCGTGCGCGGGAACCGGCGCGGCCGGTTCGCCGCAGCCGGTCAAGGCGCCCAGCCCTACGGCCAGGGCCAGCAGGAGCGGCATTGCCAATAGCCAGGAAAATCGGAACATGGTAAACATCCTTTCTCGACGCGAAGCGTCGTAATGGTTGGTTCCGCCGCCGCCGGCCGGTAAGGGGACAGGTCCATGTTTTCGGCCACCGACTTCTCGCAAAAGACGCCTGTTAGCCGAAAAATGGACCAGTCCCCGGCCGGGCGCAGGAACCGGGGCAAAAAAACGGTTAATTCTCGGTGGTTGTGGGCAGGCGCAGCTTGACCTCCTCGATCAGGCTGTAGGTAACGGGAATGAAAAACAGCGAGATGACCGAAAGGACCATGCCGCCGAACGTGGGAATGGCCATGGGCACCATCACGTCGCTGCCGCGGCCGGTGCTGGTGATGATCGGCAGCAGGGCGAGCATGGCGGTGGCGGTAGTCATCAGGCAGGGGCGGACGCGCCGCAGGCCGGCCTGGACGGTCGCCTCGCGGATCTCTTGCTTCGTTTTCGTGCGCCGCCCGCGGAACGACTGGTTCAGGTACGAGGTCATCACCACCTCGTCGTCCGTGGCGATGCCCATCAGGGCGATGATGCCCACCCAGACGGCCACGCTCAGGTTGACCGTTCCCAGTTGGAACACCGTGCGTGCCTCGACGCCCAGCAGCGGGATGTCGCCCAGCCACTGGACCGAGTACAGGTACAGCAGGATGAACGCGCCGGAGGTGGCCACGGCCACGCCGGTGAAGATGGACAGGGTGCGCAGCACGTCGCGGAACTGGAGGTAGAGGATAATGAAAATCAGCACCATCGCCAGGGGGATGATCATCGCCAGGGTGCGCGCCGCGCGGACCTGGTTCTGGTATTCGCCGATGAACGTGGGCATTTCGGTGCCCGGCGGCAGGACCAGCTCGCCGGCGGCCAGCTTCTCTTCCAGGTAGGCCTGCGAGGCCTCGACCACGTCGACGGCCGAGTGGCCGGGCTCCCGGTCGAAAAGCACGTAGCCGACGAGCATGGTGTCTTCGCTCTTGATGGCCTGGGGGCCGCGAAGGTAGCGGATCTCGGCAAGCTGCCGCAACGGCACCTGCGCGCCGCTGCCGCCGCCGCCGGCCACCAGAATGCCGCCGATCGACTCGATCGAGTCGCGCAGCTCGCGCTGGTAGCGCACCCGCACCGGGTAGCGCTCGCGCCCTTCGACCGTGGTGGTGATGTGCCGGCCGCCGATGGCCGTCTCGATCACGTCCTGCACGTCGCGGATGCTCATGCCGTAGCGGGCGATGGCCGCGCGGTCGATGTCGATCTCCAGGTACGGCTTTCCGACGATCCGGTCGGCCACCACCGCCGGCGCCCGCACGCCGGGCACCTCCTTGAGGAACTGCTCCACCTGAAAGCCCACCTGTTCGATGTGTTCGAGCGATGCGCCGCGAATGCGGGCGGCCATGGGCGCGCGGACGCCCGTTTGCAGCATGACGATGCGCGCCGAGATGGGCTGCAAACGCGGCGCGCGCGTGGTGCCGGTGATGCGGGCCGCCTCCTCGATGGCCACCCAAATGTCGTCGGGGGTGCGGATTTCGTCGCGCCACTGGCGATAGGGCATGCCGCGGGCATGGGGGATCAGTTCGCCCTCCTCGTCGCGCAGGAACACGACCTCGCCGTCGCGCCGCTCGTAGGCGAAGCGCAGCCGCCGCCCCGCCTCGTCGACTTTGTACTCGGGCTTGTAGGTTACGATGGTTTCGACCATCGAGATGGGGGCGGGGTCCAAGGGGCTTTCCACCCGACCGATCTTGCCCACCACCGTGTCGACCTCCGGCAGGGCCGAGATGGCCATGTCCTGCTTGCGCATCACGTCAATCGCCTCGCCGATCGAGGCGTGCGGCATGGTCGTAGGCATCAGCAGGTAGGAGCCCTCGTCCAGCGGCGGCATGAACTCGCGCCCCAGGCCGGGAAACTCGTGCGCCGCCCACACCCACGCCGGGTTGGCCCGAATGCGTTCCTCAGGCAAGCCCACGCGGCCCAGCGACGCGGGAAGGAATCCGAAAATCGTCTCGAACCCCAGCCAGATGATCAGCGCGAGCAAGGTGGTCGTGGCCGGCAGGACATAGAAGACCAGCCGGTGGTTGAGGAAGAATCGCAGCACCGGTTCGTAGTACATGCGGAGCAGATAGAACCCACCCAGCACGCCCCCGACCGCCAGGATGACGAAGGTGAAGTTGCGCAGCACGCCGGCCGCCACCCCCAGCGGCATCCAGTCGAGGGTGAGCACGGTCGCCACCACGGCGATGGCCAGCGGGATGGCCAGGCGCGGCACCCAGGCGGCCAGGTGCTTCGGCAGGAGCAGTTGGAGCAGAACATAGCCTCCCCACAGGCCCAGCGCCAAGGCCACCCACCAGGAGAAAAATGCCCCGCCGGCCACGCCCGCGGTGATCAGGACGGGCCCCGCGGCGGTCCGCAGCCACCTCGGCGGCGTCCGGAACAGCAGGTGGGCCACCGGGGGAATGACCGTCAGCGCCACGATGACCGACGCCAACAGGGCGAAGGTGGTCGTGTAGGCCAGCGGCTTGAACAGGCGCCCCTCGGGGCCGGTCATCGCGAACACCGGCAAAAACGCCACCACGGTGGTCAGGAGGGCCGTGAGCATGGGCCGGCCCACCTCGCGGGCCGCGCGCAGGAGCACCGCGCGGCGGTTTTCGCCCGGGTCGGCCTCCTCCAAGTGGCGCAGCATGTTCTCGCACAGGATCACGCCCATGTCGACCACGGTGCCCACGGCAATGGCCACGCCCAACAGCGACATGATGTTCGCGTCGACCCCGAACAGCTTCATCGCAATGAACGACAACATGACCGCCAGCGGCAACATGGCGGAGATGATCATGCCGCTGCGCATGTGGCCGACCATCACCAGTACGACGATGATCGTGACGAGGATCTGGTGGCGGATGGCCTCCTCCAGGGTCCCCAGGGTCTCGTGGATCAACTCGGTGCGGTCGTAGAAGGGAACGATGGTTACCTGCGAGGTGCGGCCGTCGTCGAGGTATTTTTCGGGGAGCCCCGGCCCGATCTCTTCGATCTTCTGCTTGACGTTTTCGATGGCCTCCAGGGGGTTCTCGCCATAGCGGACGACCACCACGCCTCCGACGGCCTCGGCGCCCCCCTTGTCGAGCGCGCCGCGCCGCAGGGCCGGTCCCGTGGCAATGTGGGCGACGTTGCTCAGATACACCGGCACGTCGTCGGTCGCCGTGACGACCGTTTGCTCCAGATCCTCCACGCCTTTCAAGAACCCCAGGCCGCGGATCATGTACTCGACGCGGTTGATTTCGATGGTGCGCGCGCCGACGTCGACGTTCGAGCGGCGCACGGCGTTATAGACCTGGTCGAGCGTCACGCCAAACGCCCGCATCGCGTCCGGATCGACGTCGACCTGGTACTCGCGCACGAATCCGCCCACCGACGCCACCTCGGCCACCCCGCCGGCCGCTTGCAGGGCGTATCGGACGTACCAGTCCTGGATGCTGCGCAGCTCGTCGAGGTCCCATCCGCCGGCCGGTTCGCCGGTGGCCGGGTCGCGCCCTTCGAGCGTGTACCAGAACACCTGTCCCAGCGCGGTGGCGTCGGGGCCCAGCCGCGGCACGACGCCCTCGGGCAGGTCGCCTTGTGCCACGTTCAGCCGCTCGATCAACCGGGCACGCGACCAGTAGAAGTCGATCCCCTCCTCGAAAATCACGTACACCGACGAGAAGCCGAACATCGACACGCTGCGCACCGTTTCCACCCCGGGGACGCCCAGCAGCGAGACGGTCAGCGGATAGGTGACTTGATCCTCCATGTCCTGTGGCGACCGGCCCATCCATTCGGTGAAAATGATCTGCTGGTTCTCGCCGATGTCGGGAATGGCGTCGACGGGCACGCGCCGGCGCGGGAGCCCATCGGGGGCGTAGTCGAACGGCATGACCACCAGCCCGATGGCCACCAGCGCGGCCAGCACGAGGCCGACGATCAGCTTGTTGTCCATGCAGAAGTGGATCACGCCGTTCACCGCCGCGTCGATGGCGTCGCCGGAGTGGTTGTCGTGTTGGTTGTTGGGTTCGGGCATTGTGGACACCTCGTTGTATCGTCGTTTCCAGCTTGTGGGATAGGCTTCCAGTTCGTGGGACAGGCTTCCAGTTCGTGGGACAGGCTTCCAGTTCGTGGGACAGGCTTCCAGTTCGTGGGACAGGCTTCCAGCCTGTCGTTTGCTGCCTGACAGGCTGGAAGCCTATCCCACGATGGGGGTTATGGCGGTCCGGGTGGAAACGGCCGCCGGATTTCGCCGCACTGGCGCATCAAGAAGCCGAAGTAGGGGTTGTCAATCGTCTCGCCCACCTGAAGCCACGGAGCGCCGCGGTCGCCGTCGACCATGGGGCAATACGCCTCGTACAGCACGTCGGAGTGCGTGTGGCCGAAGGTGGCTGCCAGGTCCAGCATGGCCTCGGCGAGCGGTTC
>PWXP01000479.1 GCA_003561895.1 Planctomycetaceae bacterium
TCAGTGTCCAGCGCCAACCAGCTACGGCCTTGCAGCGCCGCACACGCAGCCGCCAGGGCTTGGGGAGTATTGATAAAACGCGGCTTAGTCATGGGCAACCTCAGTGGCTTAAGGTGGTTGGTTGGGGGCGTTCACTGGGGGAATGAAAACCAGTTCCGGTAATACCACTTCCCAGCGTTCACAGCGTACCGAGTCACGATATTGCGGCTGGGCGTCCTGTTGATAGCGAACCACGATGGCGGCTACCTGTGCATGCGCACAATGCATACCCGCAGGTAACCTACACCCCTTAGACAATCGGCCAATGACGCGCCCCAGGGCATTCAGCAATTCGCGACGGCCACCCTGATCCCGCAACTGTAGTACATCACCAGGCTTAAGGTGGGCGATAGCCGCATGGATACTGTGTGAGGGCGGATAGCGGCCTGCAAACCCCAGATCGACGTCTTGCAGTTGCAAACGCCGATAGCAGCGCCTCAGCGCCGGATCCAGTGCAGCATGTTGCACCGCAGGACGCCATAACCATGCGCTAGCATCCGACAGGGTATCGAGAAAAGGTAGCTGTTGGCCTAAACGCGCCAGCGTCAGCGTATGACGAGCGCGAGTCATAGCGACATAGTATAAACGTCTTGGAGCATCAGCATCCTCGTTGTTACCGATTCGATTCCACCCACCGTCAAGCACCGCCACATGATCGAATTCCAACCCTTTAGCTCGATGGGCAGACAATAGCATCAGTCCCTGCTGTTGTCGCCGCACTTCTCGTCCCCACTCAGCCAGCCATTCAGTAAAATGCTTGGTCAGGCAATCGGCATTAGCGGTCTCCAAACGATACTCCTCCAGCGCTTGGCGCAACAATGCCCACCAGGGGCTGTCAGGCTGTTGATCAAGCCAGGCTGTGGTTCGTGCGATGTCCATTAGGCCCGGTGATTGCATTTTCAGCCAGTCCAGCAGAAATCGAGTTTCACGCAGACGCCAAAGCGGCGGAGCTTGTTCGTCGGCCATCTGGACATCAATATCCTGCTGTTCGCAATAGCCGCGCACGGGATCGAGATACTGCCACTCGCGGGCAATCACCGCGACTCGGCTCCAGCACCAATCGGTATCCAAAGTGGCCAAACGCTGCAACTCAGTCATGACCGCCAGCGCTTGGCTATATCGATCAGGTTCCGTATGGAGAATTTGCACCCGACCACGGCTCACCGGATCAAGCTGTTCCCATTCACCCCCCAGCGGGTGCTTGCGACGGACGTGATCCACAGTAATCGGGTGTTCTGTCTTCAGGCGTGTGCTAGATGATTCAATGACCTGATTAGCGGCACTGATGATGTGTGCGCTGGAGCGGTAATTGTCTGTCAGATAGATTGGGCGGGCGGAATAATCGGCTTCAAATCGCCGGATAAATTCGACGGAAGCCCCATTAAAAGCATAAATGTTCTGATCGTCATCACCGACGGCGAACAGACTCAGCCGACGATCTTCATCACGCAAGGTGCGACCAGCGAGCGCAGAAATCAGCGCATATTGTTCGGCGGCAATATCTTGATATTCATCTACCAAAATCCAGCGAAATCCTGACAATAAACGCTCTCTCTGGGCATCAGCCTCTTCTGGCAGCAGATCATCACTCTGTAAAAGCGCTACAGCCTGCTGCAAAACTTCTTTGAACACATCGCCTTCTGCGGTAGCTCGCTCCGCAAAGCTGGCACCCACCAGCCGCATAGCCAGTGCATGACAGGTTAAAACCGTTACACCACGAGCATCATCGCCAATCAATCCAACCAATCGCCGCCGAATATCGACCGCTGCATGGCGATTGTAAGCCAGCGCCACAATGCCTCGCGGATTTTCACGCCGGACTCGGACTAAATAAGCGATACGATGAACCAACACCCGAGTCTTGCCCGACCCAGGTCCGGCAAGTACCAATACATTGGACTGCTCCCGATCATCAGCGACAATTTTTTGCTGCTCCCGATGATTCAGACATTCAACAATACTACGCCACGATTCGGGCGTGGTTTGCAACAACAAACCCTTGTCGCGTCCCGGTAACCACTTTTGAACAAATGTCTCGTGCGACAGGCGGAAATAATCCATAGCCAAACGCAGGGCATCGGCAATCACCTCCAAAGCCCTTTGCGCGTACTCGGCCATCACATGGATTTGCAGTACCTGTTGGGCGTAGTGGGTTTCCAGCGGAATGAAATCAGCCTTACGAAACTGGTGCCGTTCTGGACTCAAATGAATTGTCATAGCGGGTCGAAAGACCGCCAATCCCTTATTCAAACGAATAACTTCTTGTTCATGCAACCACAGCAACGCACGGTCAAGCAGTTTCGGTATATCTTTTATCTGTGAGCTTAATGCCACATCATTTTGCAACACTGCGGTTAACTGACCTAGCGTAGTCGCCGCCAATATATCATTGCCGCGTTTGCCCTCCGGTACCGCAGCCACCAAATGCTGCAACAATAGCCCTGCTGCTTCGCGGCGCAGGACGGCGGTTTTTTGCAACGCCTCCCAGTCGCGCTGCAGCACCACGCGTATGTTTTCAGGATCCAGTCGGCGAATGCCAAGACTACCTCGCCCCCCTTCTTCATCACGACCATCTGCGGCGATACTTTTGACAATACGCCACAGCTTTTCTGGCAGTGCATGATGATGACCCGCATCCTTAAGTCGCTGTGTAGCACGGCGCAATTGCAGTACAGAGGTGTCACCCTTACCAAGATCCGCACCCGCCTCACGCAGGTGATCAAGCAGAGCGATTTCTAAAGCCGCCGTTTCTTCATAGCGTTTGCGTGAATTGCGCTGCACACCCACATGCACAAACGCCGTCAACACCGTATCGTTGCTGGCGATACCCAAGCGCTCCAGATCGTATAGAGCCCGTCGCACCCCTTGTGCATTCAAACCGGAACAGCCCATTAATTCATCAGTAGAAATTCCCTCATCGGCATCCGCCGTCATGAGACTGTCAATTAACGCCAGTAATTGCTGTCGATAAGTTTGAGTTACCTTGGCTTTATCCAACCGCTTCCGGGCTTCATCCACTGTGGCCACCCGCAGCGACGAGGGAAACACCTGCACCCGATTCTCTTCCCGACTTAGCAGTGCCGATTCCTCCAGCCATGCCAGGGCCGTCCGTACTCGGGTATCGTCAGTGGCAGAATCACGTTCGAAGATGCCTTCATCATCTTCTGCGAGAATCTCTCCTGCGGTTGCGATGACTTCCCCTTCGCAGCGCTTAACCTGCAACCGTCGCACAGATCGCAAAATCGCCTGTATCTCTCGCCGAGTGAGACGGGAGCGAGCCGACATTCCAAACTGCTGCTCCACAGCATCGCTGGAATATAGCAACACACAATAAGCTTGTTCACGGTCACGACCCGCACGCCCCGCCTCCTGCATATAGTTTTCCAAAGAACCGGGAACGTCAGCATGAATAACTAGGCGTACATCTGGCTTGTCAATTCCCATACCAAAGGCATTAGTCGCCACAATTACCCGCAGATCGCCGTGGATAAAGCGTTGCTGCACACTTTTCTTAGCCTCAGGCGGTAGCCCGGCATGAAAATAATCAGCCTCGATCATTTTTTCACGTAAAAATTCGACTATTTCCTCAGTATATTTGCGCTTAGCGCAGTAAATAATCGCCCCACCCGGTATCTCAGCAGGCAGATACTGCTGTAATAACTCAAACAACTGAGCAAACTTGTTGCCTGGTATCATGGGTACTGCTAAAAAAGTCAGATTGGTACGTTGGCTGCCACCATCAAACAGCTTGAGGTCAACACCTAACTGGTCGTGGAAATACCCGCAAATATCTTGCACGACATCCGGCTTGGCAGTGGCCGTAAGACATGACACCGGCGGTAAGGCATACTCTCCAGCTCGTTCCTTGATGAAACGCCCCACATAACGATAATCAGGCCGAAAATCATGTCCCCACTTGGATAGGCAATGGGCTTCATCCAGTACCCAAGCACCGATTTCGCGCTGGGATAACACATTACGAAACGCCCGATTACGCAACTGCTCCGGTGAAACAATGAGAATACCGATATTGCCAAGCCGCACCCGATCCAGCACATCACTGCGCTCGGGCATGGACAGCAAACCGTTCAATGCTGCACAGGCGTCAATACCGCGGGCTTCCAATCCCTGTACCTGATCCGCCATTAAGGCTACCAGCGGCGAGATCACCACGGTCAAAGCACCAGTCTTATCGTAGCGCGATAGCGATGGGATCTGATAACACAAGGATTTTCCGGTGCCAGTGGGCAAGATGCCAAGTAACGATTCGCCCCGCATCGCCGCTTCAACAATAGTTTGCTGCAAAGGCTGACCCGCACCATCAGCCGGTTCAGGCCGAAAGCCATCAAACCCAAACCAGCGCTTAAGTTCGCTGCGGGCATTATGGTGTTGACTGCACCAAACACAATCGCTGACCCTGTTACAGGGCGTATCCCGCAAACGGTGCACCAACTCCCTGGCCAACGGAAACTGATACCGTACCCAAGGCGGCATCACCGAATCACCGCCCGCGACAGAAAGCCAGGCCATTGCGTAAGCCAAAGCCCAGCCGTATTCGCCGATCTTGGGGATGATCGCCTCGACTTGGGTTGGACAACCTCTCTCCGCTAACCAGTGCTGGATGACAGTGACTGCTTGTTTATCGGGCGGACGCGGTGCTCGGCGGATGGTCGCGAAAAATGAATTGACTCCAGCGTCCGACGCTCCCAAGGTCGTCAGCCAATGCCAGGCCAGTAGCTGTTCAGGGGAGGATTGATTAAGCGTGGCCAAAGCATCACGCTGATCGCGAAAGACGTCTAGCGTTAGCCGTGCATCGAGTTCCGGATCGTTCCAACGTCCGCGTTGGAGCTGCCCATGCTGGTAGTGTTTGACGAGATGATGATAAGGGTTGCGAGGGAAAGCCAGTGGATTCAAACGCAGAGTATCAACAGCAGGCCAAGTCAGAATCTGCAAATCCGGTTTAGCTGCAGCCAGATGGGGTAGATCGAAAGCGACTAAATTATGACCTAGCAGAAAGGTTAACCCCTCGGCGAAGGCATCAAGCTGGCTCAAGGCATCGGCTAGATCACCCCGAGCGTAGACCAGCGACTGTCCAGTATCGCAACGCACAGCAGCAAAACGTTGGATACGGGCGTCATGACGTCTAACCTCCAGATCGATGGACAGACAACGGGGAGAAAAGAGCTTAGCAGCTTCTGATGCCACAGTTGACTTGAACGACGGGTCACATTGAATCATAGCAGCAGCAAATACCTTCAGACTCAGTCCCTCAATAATTCCTCAGATCCTGATCATGGGTTCCCCATCCGGGTTCGATGCTGTGCATATCTATCGGTGAACTGATACTCCGCCGTGGGGATATTTTTGCGGGTTGCGGCGTCGTGGGTTAGGGCTTCAACGGATTTGCGTTGGGTTTTCGAGGTTCTGGTGGCCATTGGTCTATACTGGAGTTTATCGAATGGTTTCACAGAGTACGCAAACCGTGACTGTACATCAATCTCCAGCACTGATGTTAAATGCGACTTCCATGGGTACGATTACGCTGCGCTAATCGTACCTACATAAGCTACACCGGCTAATTTTTCAAACGCTTGAGGGCGACCAGCAGTACCGGAATATCGTCGCGGATAATGCTCCAGATGATGTCATCGTCGATACCCAAATAAGCATGGATCACACGGTTCCGAA
>PWXP01000537.1 GCA_003561895.1 Planctomycetaceae bacterium
ATACCCGGGTCGACTGGCTGCCCACGACGGCCGCGTTGTGGCGGCGGGAAGTGTTTGAGGAACACGCATTCGATGAATACTTCGACCGCTACAGCTACCTGGAAGACGTCGACTTCAGCTACGCGATTGCACGGACACAGCGGCTCGCCATCGTTGCCGGCGCGCGCTACTGGCATTATCCGGCCACCGGCGGGCGGGTGAGCAGCTACGAGTTCGGCCGGATCGAGGTGCGCAACCGTTTGTACTTCGTCCGGAAGCACCGGCTCTCGGTGCCGCGGTGCTATGCGGGGCTGGGAATTCGCCTGGTGATGACTTTGGCAACGGCGGCGCGGCGGGCCGATAGGGGAGCGTTTGCCCGTGCGTGGGGAAACCTGGCAGGCCTGGTCGGTTGGTGGCGGAGCGGCGGCGCTCCGCCCTGGCCGAGTGCCGCGGTGGGCCACGAATCGTCGCGCGCCGCTCGGCGCGCGTCCCGGGACGCGGAGTCTGGAATTACGGCATGAGCGAACGCCTGAACATTGTGGCCTGCGCCTATGCGTGCAGCCCGTATCGCGGTTCCGAGCCGGGGGTGGGCTGGGGTTGGATACGCGCGATTGCGAGGCATCATCATGTCCATGTGCTCACGGCCGCGTTTCACCGGGATGAGATCGAGCAGTACCGGGCGGCACATCCGCGCGAGCTTGCCAATGCAACCTTCGCGTACGTGCCGCACAAAGGTTGGCACTTCTCGCCGAACCGTCTTTGGCGCCGTATCGCGCATTCCCCGTTGCGCCCGCTCGTGCTGGTCGCATATCGAGCGTGGCTGCGCGATGCGTACCGGCTTGCACGCCGCCTTCACGATAAGCATCGTTTCGATATCGCCCATCACGTGACCATGGTCGGGTTTCGTTATCCTGGACATTTCCACAAAATGCCCATCCCTTTCGTTTGGGGGCCCATTGGGGGACTGGAAAATACCCCATGGCGTTTCCTGCCGGCCATGGGGCTGCGCGGGACGATGCACTACGCATTCCGGAACGTGGTGAACTCGTTGCACAAACGCTGCCTGCAGGCCCCTCGCCGGGCCATGCAAGCCGCCGCGGCGATCATTGCGGCCACGCCCGCCATCCGCGACGAGATCGCGCGATGCTATGGGCGCGACGCCGTCGTCATGTGCGAAATCGTCCCCCCCGAACCCGGCTCCGACGCCCCGCCCACGCCGCGCGGTCCCGGCGAGCCGCTGCGCCTGTGCTGGAGCGGCCAACATGTGCCGGGCAAGGCGCTCCCGCTGCTGCTGAAAGCGCTTGCGCAAATGCCTGCAACCATCGGCTGGCGCCTGTCAGTACTCGGGGAGGGGCCATCTTCGCGTTATTGGAGGCGTCTGGCGGAATCACTCGGCGTTGCTGAACGTTGCCGCTGGCTGGGCAACGTGTCGCGCGACGACGCGTTGGGGCACGTCGCCCAATCGCACGTCTTCGTGATCACGAGTTTGAAAGACCTCACATCGACGGTGTTGCTCGAGGCGCTTGCAATGGGCGTGCCGGTCATTTGCCCCGATCATTGTGGGTTCTCGGCCGTCGTTGACGAGACATGCGGCGTAAAGTTGCCCATTGAAACCCCGGAGGCATTCTCCGATGCCTTGCCGGGTGCGATTCTTTCCTTGGCCACCAATGACGGCCGACGCCAAGCACTCGCCCGCGGCGCGTCCCTACGTGCCTGCGCGTTCTCCGTGAATGCGAGAGGGGTGGCCCTCGATAGCCTTTATCGAAGCCTGACAACGACAACGTACCCTGAATGCTTCCGTATGGATCCGCGCGCAGGGGGCGCGGTGTCAACGGCGGGTACAGGGAGATAGCGATGATGAAACACTCCTCCGAGACCGCTCTCGACCACATCACACACTTCACGCGCTGGTGCCGGATTAGCGACAATCCGAACTCGGGTGCTGTGATTGCCAACCAGCGAGCGACGTCCTCTGCCTGCGCACCGCACCTCATAGCCGACCGCATCACGTACTGGTACCGTTGGGCATTTGTCCGACACTTGCCGGTGAGACGATGATTTACGAGTGCATCAAGCCCGAATCCTGTTACACGGCTTTCTGAATGCGAATCCTGATCATTCACAACGAATACGGCCGTTTCAGCGGCGAAGAAGCGGTGGTCGAGGCGAATGCCGCGTTGCTGAAGGAGCACGGTCACGTGGTCGAGCGGGTTTCGCGCACCAGCGCGGAAATTATGGCCTCCAGGACGCGCCAGATCAAGGCATTCTTTTCGGGAATTCACTCGCCCAGAAGTCGAAGGGCCGTGTTGGACGCGGTCCATAAGGCCAAGCCGGATGTCGCCCACGTCCATAACCTTTATCCGCTCCTGTCGCCAAGTATTCTTCCGGTGCTGACGAGTCAGGGGGTTCCTGTTGTCATGACCGTTCACAACTACCGGTTGCTATGTCCTAACGGGCTGTTTCTTTCGGGCGGCGCGGTGTGCGAGCGCTGTTCCGGCGGGCGGGAATGGTGGTGCGCGCTCAAGAACTGCGAACGCAGCGTTCCGAAGAGCGTTGCCTACGCCGTGCGCAACTGGGCGGCGCGCGTCATGGGGTATTATCGGAAGAATGTATCGGCCTACGCTGTCTTGACCGAGTTTCAGCGTAGTAAGCTGTGTGCCGCGGGTTTCCCGAGCGATCGCATGCATCTGCTGCCAAACTGCCTTTCGCATACAGCGCTCGAAGAGCCCGGCAACACACCAACCGGCTCTTACGTTGCGTTCATTGGACGCATGAGCCACGAAAAGGGAATTGACGTTATCCTGCACGCTGCAAAGCTCTGCCCGGATATTCCCTTGCGGCTTGCAGGCTCGTTTGAACGACTGCCCGAATTGCCCAAACGTCTGCCGGGCAATGTGGTACTGACCGGTCACCTTTCGGCGGCGGAGTTGCGACGCCATGTTTCCGAAGCGCGGTTGTTGCTGTTTCCCAGCGTGTGGTATGAAGGTTTTCCGATGTCGTTGCTGGATGCGCTCGCCGCTGGGACACCGGTTGTGTGCTCCCGGATCGGGGGGTTGCCGGAAATCATCGAAGATGGTGTGACGGGCAGGCTTTTCACGGCGGGAGACGCGCAGGCGTGCGCGCGAGCGATCGGCGAACTCTGGTCCAATCCGGCGCTTGCACGCCAAATGGGCACAGCCGGACAGCAGAAGACGCGGCAGGAGTATACTCCGCAGCGCTATTATGAACGCCTGATGGCTACTTATGACGCGGCAATGGCAAACCCGCTGCCTGATGAAGAACCACACCACGCGAACTCGTAACGGCACCATGGCCGGTGCCACTTCTGACCAGACCCGCCGTTCGACCGAGCAGGCTCGCGTGTTCTCGACGGTTTATACATCGGCCGTTCAAACGTTTCCCAATCGACTCGCTCGCGCATGAGAACAACGGGGTTGAAATCGCAGGTGACCTTGAAACCCAACCGTAAGCACGGCGCCGGCGCATCGCGCCCTCGGGCTACCTGGATGGGGCTTCTGTGCTTTGCGGCAGTACTGTGGCTGATGTTGTGGGCCGCGATCAATTCTGGCCCGTGGGTGTTCCAACGCACGCCGGAAGGGCTGCGCGAGTGGGTACACTACGTGCGAACGGCATTTCCTATGGCCGTGCTCGTAGCGGCGCTGTTCGTAGGCCGGGGCGGCGCGCGAGGGAAACAGGCTCGTGGACTGCCCGGGCCGATTGCAATGTGGCTGTTGTACGGGCTGGTGGGTTTCGGGGCTTCATTCCTCTCGCCCCGACCCCTCGATGCGGCCTACTGGGGCGCGGCCTACCTGGCCGTGTTCACGGCATTGGCTGCGTACCTGCGCGGAGGTGATCCATTGCGCCGGGCCGTGGAGCTAAACTGGCTCACCTGGGCCGCCACCACGGGCATCCTTGCCATCCTGTGTATCTTTGCACGCCATATGCTTTATGCAGCCGCTCAAACGAGCATGTCGCATTATGGCTTTGTAGGGTCGGTAGGCGAAATGCCCGTGATACGCACCTCCGGCATGGCCCGGTTCGCGGCCGTGCCGGCCGTGCTGGCCTACGTCATGCTGTGGTGCGACCGCGTGCTCGTGCGCCGGCTCTTCTGGGGTGCTTTATTCGCCGCCGCCGGCGTGCTTATCTACATGATGCAGGCGAGGGGAACGAGTTTCAGCCTGGCGTTTGCCCTCGTGGCCGCCAGCTACGCGCTGGGCGTTCGGGCCCGAGCGTTCGGCATCGCCGTCGCGCTGATGGCAACCCTGGCCATAGCTGTCGAGGTGGTGCCGCGAGAGACGGTCGACCGCATCGCATCGCACATCACCCGGGGGCAATCGGTCGAGGAGATGCGAGGGATGACGGGTCGCACCGGCTACTGGGAGCAAGCACTCAAACGCGTGCCCGATTCTCCAATGGTTGGGTTCGGCTTCCAGGCCGACCGAACGCTTGAAATCGGCCACATCCACAATACTTACTTGTACGTGTTGCTCACGGCGGGGCTCGTAGGGCTGGCAGCGTTCGTCATGGGGCTGGGCTGGGCGTGGCTAGGGGTGTGGGACGCCATCAAGCGCAATACGGCCGCGCGCCTGGGCCAGCAGGCAGTGTTCGCGCAGTGCGTGGGAATCGTCGCCTTCTTCACCATGCGGAGCATTCCCGAGGTGTCCGGAGGTATGTTCGGCGTCGACCAGATGGTCATGCTCCCGGCCATGGTGTATTTGGCGCTCCTGGCGCGCAAGCGACCAGCGGCTCGGAGGGCCGGAGGACAGAGGGCGGAAGGCGGAGGACAGAGGGCGGAAGGCGGAGGACTGAGGACGGAGGACGCAGGGCGGAACCAATAACCAATAACCAATAACCAACTCTAGCCATGAGCATTACAACCCAACAGGTAAACGTACTAGGTTCCCGCGTCAGCCTCCTCTCGGTCGAGGAGGCCGTATTCCAGTTGGAGGCGTGGATTGAACTTCGGGAGCCCCGATGCCGGCAGGTGGTGGTGACGGGGTTCCACGGGCTGTGGGAGGCGCACCGCGACGCCGAGTTCTTCCGTATTGTCAACGGCGCCGACCTGTGGGTGCCCGACGGCATCGCGCCGGTGCTCATTGCCCGCGCGCGCGGCATTCGCGGCGCCCGGCGGGTGCCCGGCGCCGAACTGATGGAGGCGTTTCTGGCCAAGGCCGACTTCGCCGGCTACCGGAGCTTCTTCTACGGCGATACCGACGAGACACTCATCCGGCTGAAGCAGATGGTCGAAGCGAAGTACCCCGGGCACGTGGTGGCCGGCACGTTCTCGCCGCCGTTCGGCGCCGTTTCTCCGGAGGAAGACGCCGAGCACGTGCGGCGCATCAACGAGGCCCGGCCCGACGTGCTCTGGGTCGGCTTGGGAACGCCCAAGCAGGACCGCTGGATTCACGAGCACCTCGACCGGCTCGACGTGCCGGTGGCCGCCGGCGTGGGCGCGGCGTTCCGCTTCCTGACCGGCCAGGTGTCGCGCGCCCCAGCCTGGGTCGGCCGACTCGGGTTCGAGTGGGCCTACCGGCTGGCCAAAGAGCCGCGCAAGTGCTGGCGCCGCTGTTTCGTCCAGGGCCCGCAGTTCCTGGGCCACGTGCTGTTGGAGCTGGCGGGCAGGCGGTATTAGTTGCTAGTTGTTGGTTGCTGGTTGTTGGTTGTTGGTTGTTGGTTGTTGGTTGTTGGTTGTTGGTTGTTGGTTGTTGGTTGTTGGTTGTTGGTTGTTGGTTGTTGGTTGTTGGTTG
>PWXP01000397.1 GCA_003561895.1 Planctomycetaceae bacterium
CTGCAATGGCCGGTGCCCGAGTTCACCATGGCCCCCGTGATGGACGTGCGCCCCGGGTACCTGCTGCTGGTCGAGCAGGAATGGGACGAGGGACAGAAGCGGCAAGTGGCCGATCGCGTGGAGGAGCACCTGCACCAACTCAACTGCGAGTATGCGGAGAAACGCCGCACCGGCCGACTCAACCCCCTGGCGGTCCACCGGGTTCCGCCGGGAACCTGGCGGTCGTTGCGGCAAGAGCGGACCGCCGCCCGGGGAAACTTCGAGGAATACAAGCATCCCTGCCTGGTGGGCGACCTGGAATTCGTCGCCCGGCTGCCGGCCTGCCCGGCCGCCGCCGATGCCGACGCAGAATAGGCTTTCCAGCCACGTGGGATAGGCTTCCAGCCTGTCAAGTGGGATAGGCTTCCAGCCAAGTGGGATAGGCTTCCAGCCAAGTGGGATAGGCTTCCAGCCTGTCAAGTGGGATAGGCTTCCAGCCAAGTGGGATAGGCTTCCAGCCAAGTGGGATAGGCTTCCAGCCTGTCAAATAGGATAAGCTTTGCAGCCTGTCGGCCAGGAAGACAGGCTCGAAGCCTATCCCACGAAGACCGAAAAGACGGGCTTTCCCGCCTGTCCCACGTGCCGTTTACGGACAACCACTTTCAGCTAGCAGGAGTTCACCGAAGATGTCTGCGCAATGTATGCTCGTCACCGGCGCCACCGGGATGGTCGGCAGTTTCGTGGCGCGGAGGGCCGTCCAGCGCGGCTACCGGGTTCGGGCGCTCGTCCGCCCCGCCGCCGATCGGACGCTCCTGGAGGGCGTGGACGTGGAATACGTTTCGGGCGACCTGGCCGACTACGAGTCGCTGCCGCCGGCCCTGGACGGGGTGGACATCGTCGTACACGCGGCCGCCCACATTGGCGACTGGGGCCCCGCCGACCAATACCGGGCCATCAACGTCGTGGCCCTGGAGCACCTGCTCACCGCGGCGCACCGCGCCGGCAGGCTCCAGCGCTGGATCCAGGTGAGCACCCTGGGCGTGTATCCGGCACGGCACCATTACGGCACCGACGAAACCGTGCCGCCCGATCTGGCGGGCCTGGACGGCTACACGCGAACCAAAGCCGAGGCCGAAGTGCTGCTGCAACGCCACATGACGGAATTCCAGTTCCCGGCCGTCATCCTCCGGCCGGGGTTCATCTACGGCCCCGGGGAACGCCACGTCATTCCGCGCCTGATCCGGCGTTTCGAGCAGGGCGCGGTCAAGTTCATCGGCGACGGCCAGGCGGTGCTGAACAACGTTTACGTGGGCAATTTCGTCGACGCCGTGCTGCTGGCCGCCGAGAAGCCGGAGGCGGTGGGCGAAACGTTCAATATCCGCGACCAGCGCCTGGTTACCCGCCGGGAGTACCTGACCACCGTGGCCGATTACTTGGGCCGGCCGCATCCGGGCCGCGTGCCCTTGTGGCTGGCCCGTTCGGTTGTGCCGCTGATCGAGGGCTGGGCCAGGTTCCGGGGCCGGCAGGAACCCCCGCTGTTGACCCGCGCCACCATCAAGTTCATGGCCCTGAACCTCGACTTCTCCATCGCCAAGGCCCAGTCGGTGCTGGGCTATCAGCCGGTGGTCGATTTCCAGCCGGGAATGCGCGATGCGTTGGACTGGGCAACGGGCAAGACCAAGTCGCCCCGCCTGGTCGAGCCACAGTAGGCGAGGATCGTCGATGAGCCGGATCGCGGAATTGACCGCTTGGACCGTCCGCCTCCCGTTGCGGCGCGAAATCAAGCACGCCTCGGCCGCGCGGCGCGACAGCGAGAACCTCCTGGTCCGCTGCCGGCTGGCCGACGGCACGGAAGGTTGGGGCGAGGGCGTGCCCCGCAGTTACGTCACCGGCGAAACCCCCAAGGGGGCCCTAGAACAACTGGCCGCCACGCCGCTGGCCGAGCAACTCGGCCGCCCCTGCGGCGGCTGGCCCGACGTGATCGAACGGTGCGCCGGCTTTCACCCCCGGTGCAACGAGCCAGACCCCCGCGGCCATCGCAGCAACGCCCTGCGCTGTGCCGTCGAACTGGCCATCCTCGACGCCTTCGGCCGGCGGTTCGGCGAGCCGGTCCGGGAGGTCGTGCGGCACTACGAACCGGCACGCGAACTTTACGCGCCTCAGCCGGGGGGCCGCTATTCGACTACGATCACCGCCGAAGCCCCCCGCCGGGAACGCACCGCCGCGGTGAAGATGCGGCTCTACGGATTCCGCCAGTGTAAGGTGAAGGTCGGGGTCGCCGGAGCGGACGACGCGGCCCGGCTGCGCCGAATACGCTTCTGGATCGGGGCGCGCATGGACCTGCGGCTGGACGCCAACGAGGCATGGGACGCCGGTGAGGTGGCCGACCGCCTCCAGCCGCTGCTGCGGTACCGCGTCAGTTGCATCGAGCAGCCCGTGGCGCACGAACAGGTCGAAACGCTGGCCGCCCTCCGCCCGAAATTAACCGTGCCCGTCATGCTCGACGAATCGCTCACCAGCCTGGCCGATGCCGAAGCGGCGGTGCGGCAAGGGACCTGCGATTTGTTCAACCTCCGCCTTTCCAAGTGCGGGGGGTTTCTCAACTGCCTGCGGCTGGCCGCCGTGGCCCGGGCCGCCGGACTGGGCTACCAACTGGGCTGCCATCCGGGCGAGTCGGGCGTGCTGTCGGCCGCCGGCCGGCACTGGGCCACGGCCGTCGGCGGCATCCGGTACCTCGAAGGCTCGTACGATCGCCACCTGTTGCAGGAGCTTCTGACCCGTGAGGACCTCACCTTCGGCTATGGCGGACGCGCACCGGCCCTCCACAGCCCCGGCCTGGGGGTTACGATCCGCCCGGACGTCCTCGACCGGCTGCAAACCCGCCGGGTGACCTTCCGCTTGGAGTGACCCATGCTGCACCCCGCACCCCGCTTGATCCGTTTCACGGCCGCCGACGGCTACCGCTTCGCCGTTCGCGTATGGGACCAGGCCGCTCCGGCCGGGCGCGTGGTCGTCGTGCACGGCATCGTCAGCCACGGCGGCTGGTACCTGCGCAGTTGCTGCCACTTGGCGGCAAACGGCTTCGAAGTACACGCGCTCGATCGGCGCGGTTCAGGCCTGAATCTGGAGGACCGGGGCGATGCGCGCCACGACCGGGTGTGGCGGTCGGACGTGAAAAGCTACCTGGAAAGCCTGCCGCGGGGGATGCCCACGGTCCTTGCGGGCATCAGTTGGGGCGGCAAGCTGGTGGCGGCCTTGGGGCGGGACGCACTGCCCGACCTGGCCGGGGCGGCCATGATCTGCCCGGGGCTGTTCGCCCGCCAACAGGCCGGGCCGGCAGCGCGGCTGCTGCTGCACGCGGCCGCGGCCGCGGGCCTTTCCGGCGCGCGGGTGGCCATCCCGCTTCGCGACCCCGCGCTGTTCACCCACGACCCGCACTGGCAGGCCTATATCCGCGACGACCCGCTCACGCTGCGTCGCATCACGGTGCGTTTCGCGCGTGCCGATCTTCAATTGAACGGCCGGGCCCGCGCCGTCGAACCGTTCGGCGTTCCCCTGCTGCTCATGCTGGCCGGTCGCGAGCGGATTGTAGACAACGGCCGAACGCGGGAGTTTTTACACCGCGTCGTCGCTCCGGACAAAGTATGCCTCGAATATCCCGACGCCGGCCATACGCTCGAGTTCGAACCCGACCCGGCCCCGTACTTGGAAGACCTGCGGGCGTGGGTGGCCCGCGTAACCGGCGCCGCCGACTGACGGAATGACAACATGTCTTCCGTAGCCGAGGAGACCTCCCGCGTCCGCGGCCCGGTCTACGGTTGGTCGGACTTTCGCCCTCGACAGGGGCAGGCGGGTAAGCCGGTCATGCCGCCACCGTGTATGGATGCTCCGCCGCTCCAAACTGGCGGATGGCAGCCACCGTTCTTTGCTCCCACGCCGCGCCGGATTCCGTATGCGGCATCCGAAGAAAAGCTTCAAATGCAGCCCGATTCCGTCTGGCAAGGTCATTGGAAGGGTCTAAGCGGAGGGCCGCCTCGAATGCTGCCCTGACCAATTCGGGGGGGAACCCAAGTTCCGCCTGAGCGATGGCTCGCCATTCTTCCAGTTGACTTTTTCCCGTGTTCGACCCCTGCTTTCTGAGTCCAGATTCGCACATGACACGGCACGGTTCAAATCGTTTTGTGATCAAATAGTGATGGGCCAGGAACAGGTAAGGCCAGATGAGGGAGGTGCCAAGTTCCACCGCTTGCTCGAAGTCGACGACCGAACGAGGGTCTGTACCGTAAAGAAGTATCCCACGTGCAACAAGCAACCCGTCGTGGTTTGGGTCCATCTGAAGTCCGCGGGTGTAGAAATCCACTGCGGCGCGTGTGTTCCCCTGCAATTCGTGGCAGAAGCCAAGCACGGCAACCGTCATCGCATAGGCCGATGCCCGACTCGCCGCATCCGCGCTCGCCTCGATCCGGGTGATGTTCCTCTCGAGGATCGGGATTAACTCTTTGTGAAGTCGAGCGGACTTGGCGTCGGAGGAGTTTCGGGTCTGGTTGAAGCGAATATCCGCTGCTCGGGCTACCACCACGGGAGCGTACTTCTCGTCGTCGGCCAAGACCTCGTTCGCCAGCTTACTGGCGGCATCCGGGTTGGACTCCGCCAGAACATGCATGTAGATCGCCTGGTAGTTCGCGTTCGTGGGTTCGCACTCCCAGGCGTGGCAGTAGAATGCTGCGGCCACGTCGGAGTACCCCGCCTCCCACCAAATCGAACCTCTGAGGTAGCTCAGCAGGGGCGGCGAGATGTATTCCCGCCATCGTCGGAGCAACGTCAGGGCTCGATCCCACTCCCGGCTCTGTCGTGCCTCGAAGGCCTCGTTGAGTTGCCTCTGAGCCTGTGGATTCAGCGTCTTGTGTTTCGTTGTCGCAGGCGGTTCACTGACCGAATAAAGATCCTCCGAGAGCCATTGAGCCCGTTGGCTTTCAGTATGGTTCAGAACCTTCAGCGGCGCATCCAATTCGTCGCGGAGGGCCTCGGCCTCCGGTGAATCATCGCTTCCCTCCTTGATCAGGCGATGGAGTGCGACGAGTCCCTTCGCCACCCGTTCGAACGTCGGACTACCCATTCGGGAGTGGACAACCATAATCACGTCTCGTCGATGTGCCATGCAGCACGTGTGTTCGCAAGGTCTGCCTGATACTCTGCCAGCGGGACAACGCCGACCGGCGCGATCACTCCATGGGTCGGCTCCTGCTCCTGGTCTGGAATCAACTCGAGCCCATGCGCAATACCTCCTTGCTGGAAAGGTCCGACCCCGAAGGTGAAGCAGGAGGTGCTGTTCGCGCCCGCGGCCCCCGGCACGATATGCCGGAGGCGCCTTGGAATCCGGGTGAATTCGAGGTTCCTCCATCCGGGAGCGACAGACATCCCGCTTGCATCGAGCACAACGTTCCCCGCTGCATCAACCGTAATATCGACGTTTGGGCGAGCACCCAGTTCGGAAGAACTCGCCGATCCCACGACAGGCAGGTTGTCTTCCGGGTGCCGCTTCATGGCTCGGTAGACTTTGGGCGGCTGAGCCGTTGCGCCGGTTGCTGAACTCATCGGCCACGATCTTCAACAGGGAGCACTGCCAACACTCAAAGGATTCCTTACCAATTCAGGCCGGGGTCCGAGGATTTGGACCTCCAGGGAAATGCAGTATACCGTCGCGGCGATTCGCCGTCAAGGCGGCCA
>PWXP01000198.1 GCA_003561895.1 Planctomycetaceae bacterium
GGCAGCAGCTTCAATTTGCTCCCCTGATACCGCGTGGTTGGCGGTCTGGCTATGGTCTCGGCGCTGCCAAACAGGCTCATCTGTTCATTACGCACGCCGAAACCAGCGGCACGAGTGTTCATGTTTCCGCCCCTTTGGGTGGGTTAGGAATCCTTCGGAAAACAGGTGGAGGTGGGACAACGGCCGAGCACAGCGCGTCGATGTTCTCGCTGGAGACGCCGGGCGGCGTGCCGCCGCCCACCGAAAGGATCAGCCGCCGGTGATCGCCGATCGAGCCGGCGGCCTCGCGGGCGGCGCGGCGGACCTCCTCGGGCGTGCCGCGGGCGAGCACGTCGCGCGGGGGGACGTTGCCCAGCAGCACCACCGAATCGCCGGCCGCTTCCCGCATTTCGCTCAGGCTGTGCTCGAAGCTGAAATTGAACACGTTGAAGCCCATCTCGGTGAAGTGCCGCGCGGTAATCAGGCCGTGACAGTCGTTGTGGAGGATGCGCACCGGCCCGTCGAGGGCGCCGCTGATCCGCTGGAAATAGGGGAGGGCGAACTCGCGGAAGTCGCTCTCGCCCAGGAACCCGATCAGGTCGTCGAGGATGAGCATGCCGCCGATGGTCGGGAACTGCTCGGCCTGGTAGGCGATCCAGTCGCAGATGAATCCGGTCACCACGTCGAGCAGTTGGTGGATTTCCTCGGGGTAAAGCTTCACGCCCACCAGCGCTTCGGTGTGGCCGATGAGGTAGGTGGCGATGTTCCACGGCCCCCGCGAGGTGGCCAGTCGCACGGCGTGGCCCGCGGCCTCGATGGCCGCCCGACTACGGTGCAGACGCCGAATGACGAACGGGCACATGCCGTCGGTGCGGCAGTTGGGCTTGGCCATGCGGGCGATGTCGGCGTAGTCGTGGAGCATCTTGGCGGCGAAGGGGAAATCGTTTTCCGGCCATATACAGCGGGCGCCGAACGCCGCCGGCTCGGTGCACATGCCGTACTCGGCCCAGAAACCGGGCAGGAGCATCACGTCGGGGAACCGCTCGGCGGCCTTCAAGTTGGTTTCCAGCCAGAGGCGGTCGTCGGCCAGGTAGTCGAAAATGGTGGAGCCCGCCCAGCCGGGAAGCCACGGGCAGTCGACAATCAGGCCCACCGGCAGCGGGTCGACCCGCCGGCCGGCCAGCACGTTCAGGAGCGTTTCCCATTGGGTGTCGGTCATCGAATCGTCCTCGGTCGGAAGCTCGGTCGTAAGGGGACAGTCCCATTTTCGCGGCTTGACGGGTAATCAGACGGTGCAAGACAATGAAGTACGCAGTTGCGTGGGATAGGCTTCCAGCCTGCCTTTCCCGCCGACAGGCTGGAAGCCTATCCCACGTTTCCCGCTCACGGCTTGCCCTGGCCCGCCAGGTGGCGGATGTAGTGGACCACGTGCCAGATTTCCTCCGGCGTCAGCGGCCCGGGCACGCCGGGCTGGGGGCCGGCGGCCGGCATGGGCGTGCCCTTGATGCCAATGTGGGTGAGCCAGTATAAACTGTCGGCCCGGTCGCCGCTACGGAGGATGCCCGTGGTGAAATCGCGGGGCCGAAGCTCCTGCACGGGGAGCGTGAATCGGCGGGCCAGTTCCCGCGTGTGCGACGCGGTCATACCGGCCTTCGGCTTGTTCCAGTCGTCGTGGATTTCCTCCTCCTCGCCGTCGCCCTGCCCCTCGGGGCCGTGGCAATCGACGCATCGGGCCGCTTCGTTGCGGTACGCCGCTCGGCCCCGTTCCACCGACGCCAGCCACTGCTCGCGCGTGGCCACCGGCGGCGGAGGCGGCGGAGTGACGACCAGGTCGGCCGCGCCCTCCCACAACTCGGCCAGGGGCAGCACGCCGTCCTCGAGCACCATCGACCTGCTTAGCGGCAGGTACTCGTCCTCATCGACCACCACCTGCAAAAGGAACAGTTCGGTTTCACCCCGAAGGCTCAGGTACTTCACGTACTCGATCAGGTTCGCGCGGTCGTCGTCGGCCAGCCGGGCGAACGACGGCATGGCGGTGCCGGGAACGCCGAACTGTAGCGTCTGCTCGAGGTCTTCCCGAACCGGCTTGGCCCCCGAGGCGGTGCGCGTGTACTTGAAGATGCCCTGCCGGAAGTCGCGGGGATAGGGGTTCAGCAGCCGCGCGGCCGGTCCGGCCCCGTCACCACCGATGCCGTGGCACCGGGCGCAATGCCCCCGGTACAGGCCGAACCGCCGCCCCTGCTCGTCGCCGAATGTGGGGCCGGCGGCCACGCGCAGCCGGTCCAGGTCAAGCCATACGTCCCGCGGCACGCCGGGCTCGTCGGGCGTGCCGTAAAGCCGGTCCAGCGCGCCGAGGATCGCTTCGCGCTGCGAGCGGCCGATCGAGTCGGGCTCGCGCCCCTCGGTGTTGAGCTGAAACTGCGGCGGGTCGGCCGGGCCGCAGCCGCCCAGCCAGAGCGCCAGCGCCGCAATCGCCAGCGTTTCGATCGTAGTGGGCCGTCGTGCCAAGATTGAGTGTTCCTTCTTCGATCACATGCCGCTCGCTTGTCGCGGACGGGCCTTCCCACCCAAACGCCCTCACGGCAACAGCATGAGCCGGTAAACGGTATGGTTGTACGCGTGGCGCTTGCCGCTACGGTCAAACGCGGCGGCGGTGAACGGGAGGGGCTCGCCCGGAATGAAGCGGGCGTCGTAGTCGCTGCCCGTCTCCAGCGCGCGTTCCATGTACACCCGCCAGCGGCCGTCGCGGTGCTCCGAAACGCACCGGACGTCGCCCCGGTCGCCGCTCATCGGGCTGGCCACAATGCCGGGGATCATCGTGCCGGGCGGAATGGCCACGGCCGCCTCCGGGGTGTACTCGACCGCGTGTTCCCGCGGAATGATCCCGTCGCGCACCCGTTCCAGTTGCTCGGGCAGCCAGGCGGGGTGGGTCGCGTCGTCCGACACGTTGCTCGCGTAGCCGCCGCCGTCGCGCGGGTCGCTCAGCCGGCCGACGTTCCTCTGCTCGAAGTCGGCCACCGTCCAGTATTGGTCGTCGACTTGCCCGACCGGATCGGTGCGGACGGCCTTCCAGTGCCACACGTCGAGCAGCCGAGGCGTGGCCTTGTAGCCGTAGTCGCGCCCGCCGCCCGCGTGGCACGAGGCGGCGCAGCCGAACCGTTCGAACCACGGGTTCGGCTCGATGGGGAAGACCATCGCGAACTTGTCCTCGGCGAACACGTTCTCGTCGTTCGGATTGGTGACCAGGTGTTCCCAGCCGTCGTCGGTTCGGCGCCACGGGCGGTAGCGGCGGTCCTCGTCCGGGTCGAGCCACTCGGCCTTCAGGAACAGGCGGCGGCCGTCGTGCAGGGCGCGCAGCGTGGCGGTGGTCCGGCCGTCGCGGTAGCCGGCGCCGTTGGCAAGCTCGATCGTCAGCGGGCGGGCTTCGCGCCAAGGCAGCGCGGCCAGATCGACCGTTGAATCGGTGTTTGCAGGCGGATCGATCCGGGCCGCCTCCAGCGTGCGCCAGGGCGGCACAAGGGGCAGTCCGTTGAGCACCAAGCACGCCGACGCCACGGCCAGCAGCACGAAGGCGGCAAGCGGCGCCCAGCGCGGCGCCGGACCGCGCCAGAAAGCGGCGATCAAGCGGCCCCGGTGGCGCGTGAAACCCTCGATCGTGTGCCACACCAGGGCCACCGGCATCGCCACCAGGCCCACAAGACCGTGCAGCGCCCGGGCGGCGTTGTACACGGCCGGCGGTCCCATGGGCGCCAGCAGCAGCAGTCCGGTGCCGGCCAGCAGCAGGCTCGACAGCAGCAGCCAAAGCTTCACGTTGGGCCGCCCCAGCCAGAAACGGCCGTAGAGGACCGCCACAGCCACGGTACCCGGCGTAAACAGCAACGCGGCCACCAGGTGCCACAAGCCAACTCGCCCGGGCCAGGCCCAGGCGGGCAACGTGCCGGCGAACACCGACCATACCGGCCGCGCCACCGCGTGCAGGCTCAGGCCGGTCAGGACCAAGACGAGCGCCGCTACCGGCAGCGCCCAGTGCAGGAGCCGGAACAGGAACGAATAGCTTGGGCCGGCAGGCGATTCGGGTGTAGCCATAGACAGTTGCTCAAAGCTCAGAGGGGCTCGGGCCGCGAGGCCGGTTGGGAAGGAAGATAGTTCGCGCCGGGAATCAGCCCTTCTCGAACGCGGCCGGCTCGATCCGGATGGTTCCGAGGTTGTTCACCCCGGGCTTCACGTCCACCCGGAAGCGGGCGCGCGGCCAGCGCTCCGTGATCAGGTAGCCCGGCCGTTCCTGCCACACCTGGAACTCGCGCCTTCCGACCGGCAGCTTCTCGATGCGAAACGTTCCATCGGCCGCCGAAATGTCGACGTACGGATGGTCCAGCGGCAGGATGTATGCGATTTCCCACGGGTGATAGTTACAAACGATGGGGACGGGAACGCGCTGCGGCCGGCCGAACCGCCACGTGGCCGTGGCGCCTTCGGCCGGCGGCGGCGGCAACACGATGTTGGCCGGCCGGTCGCCCAGTGGCGAGAAGGCCACGTTCTCGGCCACCGGCTCGGAGTTCCGAATGAACAGGTCCTGCTCGGTGTGCCAGATCTTCAGGCAGTGCGGCACCAGGATGCAGTTGCGATTGTCCAGCAGCGCCTGCTCGTCGGCGGACTGCTCGAGTTCGGGGCACAAGTCGAGGCGGCGCTCGCGGCAGTAGACGTACACGTTGCTCAGCCCACCGTCGTCGGCCACCATGAGCGACTCGTCGCGTATGTCGTACTGGCCGCAATGGACCACGTCCTTGTCCACAGTCAGGCGGGGTCGTTCGGGCGGGGGACCGTCGTACACGAAGCGGCCGACCAAGTCGCCCCAGGTATCGGCGGCGCGCAGAATGGCCGGCGCGGCGAACCCCGTCGCAAACGCCCCCGCGCCGGCCGCGCCGTGAGCAAGAAATCGCCGGCGGCTGAAGCGGCGGGGCAATGGGGACCTCATGGGGGATGATTCTCCGGGGCAACTCGTGAGGGGGAACCGTTCGCGGGCCGGCGGCAGACTGATCCATGGTTCGGCCAGCAGACGCTTTCTCAGGATCAGGCGGTGGCCGAAAACAGAGACCTGTCTCCGTCCCCGCTTACTCGTGGGGTACGGTGCGCCCACCAACCTACTTCCCCCAGTATATCCCAGCGGGACGCAGTTCGCCACCCGCGCGCCCGCAGTGGCCAGCCCGGATCCTACACCAGCTCCTCCAACTCGTCGACCAGCCGGTCGAACTGCCCCAGCGCCGTATCAACGGCGTCGGGCTTTTCCATGTCCACGCCGGCGTCGCGGAGCAGGTCGAGGGGGTCTTTCGAGCAGCCGGCGCGGAGGAAGCCGAGGTAATCGTTCAGCTCCCGCCGGCCGCCGGCCAGCACCCGGTCGGCCAGGGCGATGGCGGCCGACATGCCGGTGGCGTACTTGTACACGTAGAACGCGCGGTAGAAGTGCGGAATGCGCAGGCATTCGAGGTCCAGTTGCTCGTCCAGCGCGAAACCGGGGCCGAAGTACCGCACCAGCAACTCGTGGTAGATTTCCTTCAGCCGGTCGACCGTAAGCGGCTCGCCGGCCTCGACCGAGGCGTGGGCGATCTTCTCGAACTCGGCGAACATGGTCTGCCGCACGAGCGTGCCGCGCATCGCGTCGATCTGCCGGTTGATGAGAA
>PWXP01000490.1 GCA_003561895.1 Planctomycetaceae bacterium
GTTGGAGTTCACGCTTTAGCGTGCCAGACTACTGTTGGAGTTCACGCTTTAGCGTGCCAGACTACTGCTTTTGCTCCTGCCCCTGTGTTACCTCGTTGCCGCGCCCGGCAAAGACCGACCAACCGGCAATCCCCCATTTCGAAGGGGTCTTGAGGCGCCCCAGGCCGACCGGCGGCCCCTGGAGCACCTCGAATCCGACGTCGACCAGCGCCCACACCGCCACGTGGGCGCCCAGCCACTCCGGTTGCACGGGCAGGCGCAGCCGGCCGTCGGCCGCGTACCGGTCCCGCTCGACGATGACCATTTCGAACGTGGCCATGGTGTCGGGATCGTCGCCGGCGGCCGGCTCGTCCGGGCTGAGGGTCAACAGGCAGCGGTCGAGGAACCGGTCGTGGGGCCAATGCCATCGCAAGAGGAACACTTGGGCCGACTCGTCTTCGATGCCAATGCCCCCCCATCCGGCTGTCTTGCGGAGCCCCATCCGTTTCGGCGGCAGCACCTCCCGGACGGTCCACTCGCGAATGCGGTCGCGGAACGGCCCGAAGCGATCGGGCAATCGCCGAATCAAGGGGGCGTCAAAGTGCTCGAAGAAGGCCTTGGGATGCCCCTCGCGCAAGGCGGCCTCCAGCCCGTCCAACCGCTCAACCCGTTGGCGGGCGGCATCAAGCACTTCCCGCCAGGCTTTCGGTAGTTTGCCGTCGGTGAACACCGCGTCGGCGGCAGCGGTTCGGACCGCCTCGGCGTCGCCCCGCTCGGCCGCCTGCGGAATCTCGCGGAGCAACTCGGCTCGCCGCCGGGCCGCTTGCACCTTGGGCCGCCAGCGTTCGGCTTCGGCACAGTGGTCCAGGCCCCCTTTGTGCCATAGTTGCAGGAGCCGCGCGTCGAACTGGTCGGGCGGCCCATCGGCAGGCGCCTGCGCCAGTTCGCGCAGCACCGGCGCCCGCCGCTTGGCCAGGCCGATGCGTTCGCGCTGCTCGGCCGAGATCATCGGCTCGCCGCCGAGTTCGCTCAACGACCGGCCGGCGGCCAGGATGGCCGCTTCCGACTTGGCATTGGCGATTGCCTGGCCCAACCGACCGACGGCCAGGACCCGCCGGCGCGCCTGGTCGACGCGCGGCGCCAGGCTGTAGCAATATCCTTGGGGCAGGCGGGCCGCGGCCTCGACCAGGGACTGCTCGCCGGCCAGGGCCACCCGCGCCCCCAACTGCTGCGCCAAGTGGCAGATGCGGTCGACCGCCGTCACGCGGCGGCGGGCCTCGGCCACCCGAACCCGCTCGTGCTCGGCGGGCTCGAAACCGGCGAAGAGGTGCTCGTTCCAGGCGTCGACGAGGCGGCGGTCGCACTGCTCGCTCGTCTCATACGGAATGCGCTGGAACGCTTTCCAGGCCTGCTGCCGGCACACGTGCTTGTAGGCCCTGTGAATGAGCGGTTTGAGGTGCTCGGGAGCGTCGCGGAAATGGCCGCGCCGATTCAGCAGTTTGACCGCGGCGTTCCAGTCCCCCTCATTGAGCAACTGCTCGACCTTGGCGTAGGAGCCGGCCAGGTGGCTCAGCGGCGGAACCTGGTCCATGCCCATGTGCACCAGATCGCACATGCGGTCGACCAGTTGCCGCACCTCGGCGTCGTGCAAATTCTGCAAGTCGTGGTACAAGGCGGAAGAGGCAGGAGTCCGGATGTCGTCGGAGCGGAACAGAAGCTTGTCGTAGCCGGTCGCCTTGACGTGCTTCTGCCATAGGCCGGGAGCGACCGCAAGGGCTCGCAGCGCCGTGTAAATGACCAACTCCGAGAAATGATCGAGGTCGAGCGAGAGGAGGGTTTGCTCGCAGCGGGCGGGGTGCTGGTACGGCGTCACCCCCGCTTCCAGGTTCCTGCGGCCCACCAATGCGGGGACGCACAAGCAGTCGTAATCGACCAGCTTCAGGTGTCCCTGCTCATCCACCATGACGTTGGCGTGCTGCAAGTCGCCGTGGGCAACGGAAGCGTCGCTCAGTTCCTTGGCCACCGCCAGCCACTTTTCGGCGGCGCGGGCCAGCGCGGCCGAATTACCCTCGCGGCACCGGTCCTTCACCCAGTGGAACAGCGTATCGCCCTGCACCCACTCCATGAGAATCAGGGGATACCACTTCCCGTCGCCGGCGGAGCGGATGGCCGCGTCGCGGTACTCGAAGTCGCACATGCAATGGAGCCGGCGGGCCTTCAGATAAGCCGAGATGTGGTCGTATCGCTCGCGGCGTTCCGGCGACTCGGTGGTGAACACCCGCACGGCGAACGGGTTCTGCCCGTATACGTCGGTCGCCTTGTACACCACGGCGAAGGCGCCGGCCCACGGCCGGGGTTGCCCCTGGGCGTTCTTCTGGACGACGCACTGCTGCAGCGCCGGATCGCGGAACGCGAGCCGGGGATTTTGCAACATCGCGCTGAAATGTGAGGCCAGAGGCCAAGCCATCTTGGAGTTCCCAATAGCACCCGACGATGGGGGTGCGAATCAACCCAAACCTATCTCGATTCTGGCCTTGCGCCGTCCCCTTGTCAACCGGCGGGGAATGCTGCATCATGGCGCCCCCCCCCGCAACCCGTGCGCCCCGCACGGTGCTGCCCGGCGGCAGCCCTTGACGGGTTGTGCATGGAACGGGGGCTGCGAACGGTCCGCCCGGAGAATGCAATGCCTCAATTCGACGCCCTGCTGGCATTGGTCGTCATTGGCGTATCCCTCCTGCTCGGGAAGCTGGTGAAGGCCGGAATCCCGCTGCTGCAGTCGCTCTTTCTGCCAAGTTCCATTGTGGCGGGCTTTCTCGCCTTGCTCCTCGGCCCGCAATGTACCGGCTTGCTCGTACGATTGTTGTGGGATGCCGACCACCTCCTGGCATGGGGCGTGTTTCCTGAGTCGATCCTCCAGATGTGGCGCGTCCTGCCGGGGCTGCTGATCAACGTGGTTTTCGCGGCATTGTTCCTGGGCAAGCCGATTCCGGGACCGCGTGAAATTTGGATGCGGGCCGGTCCGCAGGTGGCGTTCGGGCAAACGCTGGCGTGGGGGCAGTACGTGGTAGGCGTTTCGCTGTGCATACTCGTGCTGACCCCGATGTTCGGCATCAGCCCGCTGGCCGGCGCGCTGATCGAAATCGGATTTGAAGGAGGGCACGGGACGGCCGCAGGCATGGCCGGCACATTCCGGGAACTCGGCTTTCCGGCGGGCGCCGACCTAGCTTTGGGGCTGGCTACCATCGGCTTGGTTGCGGGGGTCGTCGCGGGGACCGTCCTGATCAACTGGGCCGCGCGCCGCGGGGAGATCGACTTGACCCTCCCCGGTGGCGTCGCGCGGGGCACCGGGCCGGAAACCGGCGCGCCCGGAAGCCCGTTGCACGCGCAGAGGCTTTCTCCATTTTCTCCCCTCAGCATCGCCGATTTCCGCACGCTTGCGGGCGCCAACGGCGATACCCTCGAAGAACTGAAGGAATTGCAGTGGGAAAAGCAGCAGGAAACCAAGCCGACCGACCCCCTTTCGGTACACCTCGGGATCGTCGCCCTGGCGATTGGCGCCGGCTGGGTGATCCGGCAGGGATTGCTCGTGATCGAACACCACACGTGGGGAGGCGCTGACGGCTTCACCTTGATCCCCTACGTACCGCTGTTCCCCCTGGCGATGATCGGCGGTGTGGTCATTCAGGTGGTGGCGGATCGGACCGGGCTCGGCGGACACATCAGCCGCCGCCTGATGAATCGGATCTCCGGCGCCGCGCTCGACTTCACCATTGTTTCCGCGCTGGGCACCCTTTCGCTGACGGCCCTGGGCGAACACCTGGTGCCGTTCCTCGCCCTGGCTGCGGCCGGCATCGCGTGGAACATCTTGGCGCTGATCTTCCTGGCGCCCCGGCTGATTCCGCTCGGATGGTTTGAACGCGGGATCGGCGATTTCGGCCAGTCGATGGGCGTTACCGTCACAGGGCTGCTCCTGATGCGCATGGCCGACCCGCGCAACGAGTCGGGCGCGCTGGAGAGTTTCGGGTACAAGCAGCTTTTGTTCGAGCCGATCGTCGGCGGGGGGCTGTTCACGGCAGCCTCGCTCCCGCTGATTGCCCAGTTCGGGCCGGGGCGGGTGCTGGCCCTGACCGCCGGCGTCACGGCTTTCTGGCTGGTGTTCGGGCTGGTCGTATTCGGCCCCCACGCCCGCCGCCGCAGACTGGCTTCGGGATAGGAGGGAGCACCCCCCTTTCGCGCGCGAAGGAGGCCGTGCGGCCGGCAGCCGGATGACGCTGTTGGAACTCGCGCTTCGCGATGAGCAAGGACGTCGGGCGTTACTTCGGGCATTACGGCTTTCATCACGGGCCCCGGAGGTCGAAGAAGGGGCGGTGGTTCACAACGTGCCGCAAACGAGCGGCCACCCGCTTTATACCGCAGTCGTTCCGCGGTCGAAACGGGCGAATGGAAACCGGCGGCCCCTCGCTGGGAAAGGCCGCCGGGGAAAGCCGCGGCGGAACGCCGTCCGTGCGCCGAACCCGCCGGAGCGGGCTGCGGCGCCTAGCCCGGATTATCCCTGTAGGGTGGGACGAGGTCGCGCAAGTTCTTGGTAGGACTGCGCAAGCCACGCCCCGCTGATTTGCACGCCGTGCGCCGGAAGCGAGCCCGCCTGAGCGACCGAAGTCCCACCAGGGTCTTGGCTTGCGTGTCACCACGCGACATCGTCAGGAATAATCCGGGCTAGGGGGCCGGCGGCGCGGCCGCGCCGCAACGCTCCCCGGCCTCCCCTTCCGCCTCCGCCAGTAGCGCCCTCGTCTCCCGGTCCCACCGCACCGTGCGGACCTTCAGCCGGTGCTTGCCGTGGCAGTCGGTGCAGACGAGCGACTGCGGTTCGGTCTTTTCCGGGCGGCGCTCGAGCCAGTGGGCGACTACGTCGCGCGGCGAAGCGTTGTGGGTCCAGTGGCATTCGGCGCACGCCGGGGCGATTTGCTCGGGCCGGTACATCACGTCGGGTGCGATGGCGTTCCGCTCGTCCCGGCGATGCGCCTCGGAAGGACCGTGGCACTTCACACACCCCACGTTCCTTTCCCGGTGCCTCGCTGCAAACGGCTCCTCGGCGTAGGCGGCGTGGCACGCAAGGCATGCCGAATTATCGGCGCCAGGCGGCCGCACCGGCGCCCACGGGTCGCGCGGAATCTCCCGTTGTCGCCGTCTCCACGGGGTCGGCGCGCCCGGCGTGGGGGCCGCCGCCGGCGAATTGGCCGACCGCTGCTCCCTCCCGCGCGACGGCACGCCGGCGCCGGCGGTCGGGCGGCTGCAGAGCCACATGGCCCCCACCAACAGGCCGGCCGCCGCCAAGACGATTGCAATACGGTGCTTCATGGTGATGCGCTGGGGCCGAACCGCAGGAGCGCTTTTCGGAAACGCCCTGCGCGAGTCTCGGAGAGACTCGCCTGCGTCGCGGCCGATATCCTGGTGTCTGATGGTATCAAGGATCGGCAGTGGGGTCCCGATTCTCATGGGGCGGAACCGACCAATCGGGCCGGACCTGAAGCGGCTCGCCGTCCTCGGGAACGATCAATTCGCGCGTCTCGCGGTCCCACCACACGCTCCGATGCCGCAGGCGATGCTCGCCATGGCAGTCGGTGCACACCACTTTCTCCGGATTCGTCTTGGCGGGCACCCGTTCCAGGTAGCGGGCCACCACGTCGGCAGCCGGAGCATCGTGCCCCTTGTGGCATGTGACGCACTGTTCGTCGATCTCGTCCACCGCGAACATGATGTCCGGCGGGATCTCATGCGCCTCGTCGTCGCAATGGTCCAGCGACGGGCCGTGGCACTTCGCGCAGCCGATTCCCGCCCGGGCGTGGACCAGTGTCAACTCCTCCGTCTCGTAGTTCGCGTGGCACACGTAGCAGGCGAAGTTGTCGGCCTTCATCGCCTCTTTTTCCGCTGGGGCCTTGGGCAGCTCCTCGTCGAGAAAGCCTTCGAGCGAAAGCGGCGGCACGCTACGGGTTTTGGTCCCGGATTCCTCCTGTTGCGGCTCATCTTGCGCGTCGGCTGCCGTCTCTCCGGCCCTCGCCTCCGCTCCGGCAAACGCGAGCGTCGCGCCGCCGGGTTCCGCCCCGCGCTGCGGCAACGGCGGCGGCGCGGCACTCTCTCGCGTCCGATCGGCGGCCAACCACGTGGCCCCCAGCAAGCCGAGTACGACCACGGCGCACGGGAGCGCCCACCAGGCACCATATTTCATTGCAACCTCATCGAAGGGTTCTATGGGGTGGACGGGGTGGACGGGGTGGACGGGGTGGACGGGGGTCCGGAGGCGCGAAACCCACCACCGGCGGCCTTGCCATCGGCCCCTCGTTTCAACTTGCTGCCCGGCGTGCGGGCGGCCTCGTTCAAACGTAGTCCCAGTCTTTCAGCCACTGATACTGGTGGGGCAGGTTCGCGAACGCCCGGTCGGTGGCGGCGTCCAACTCGGCCTGTTCCTGCGCGTCCAACTTCTGCCGCTGGAGGACGGCGATGGAGACGTTGTCGACCTGCTCGGGCGTGATCAGGCCTGGAATGGGCGCGGTGATGATCGGGTTAGTGAGGATGGCGCGGATGGTCAGCCGCGCGATCCGGTTGTCCTCTTCCGCGTGCGGATTGTCCGGCGAGCTGTCGCCCTTGAACAGCGCGTTGCTGGCGAAGGGTTTGATGCCGAACCACGCGACGTCGTGTTTCTGGAAGGTCACCCAAAGCGGTTCCTCGCCGGCGGGCATGCCGCCGACGTAGCCGGCCGAGCGCCCCTCCTCCACCTCCTCGGGGTCGGCAACCGCCTCGGGATCGGCCATCCGCGTCCTGGCCGAGTACGGGGTGACCACGACTTCCATCTGGTCGGGGTAGGTTTCGACCATCCACTTAATGTGGGGCCGGTCGTGGGACGAGACGCCGGTGAAGCGGGCCCGGCCCGACTTCTTCGCCCATTCCAGCGCCTTCATCATCTCCTCGACCTCGCCTTCGCTGTGGCGGCCGCTCCGCTCGTGCATCGTTACCCGCCACACGTCAACGTAGTCCAACTCCGCTCGCTTCAACCCGTTGTCGAAGCTCTCCTTCAGCCGCTCGAACGACCGCCAGCCACCGCGGCGGATCTCGTTCTGGTACCAGGAGTAGCCGAAGTACATCTTCTCGCGGCGGCCGCGCAAGGCGCGGGCGTAGGTCATCACCTCCTCGCCGGTGCAGGCATCGATAAAGTTGATGCCCCGGTCGATGCAGCGAGAGACGACTTCCCGGCGGTTCTTCTGGAAATCGGGGTTGTCGATCGGCGCGCCGAGCCACCGGCCGCCCTCGAACAGCCCCGGCACGACGGCGTTGACCCGCTTCCAGTGCCCGCCGAGGCAGACCGCCGAGAACATCAGGTCGGTCTTGCCGCCGCGGCGGTACTCCATCTGTTCGTTGTAGTTGACAATTTTGCTGGTATCTGCCCCTCCAGGGTTGCCGGCATGGACCGTATAGGTGGGGGTCAACCCCGCGGCCACACCGGCGGCGGCCACGGCCGTGTCACGAACGAACTCCCTGCGGGTGACTTTGGCGTCTTTCATCGGAAAACCTCCTGCAACTGGGGTTAGGGGAGCAAGCAACGCTCTAGCCGTCCATCATAAGTGACCGGCCGCACCCGTGTCAAGCGACTCGGGCGGCTACTCCTTTTTTTCGCTAGTACCGGCCTGACCTTACAGCGGACGCTGAAAAACTCATGTTCCCCGGCGCCGGGGGCAAATTAGCTCCAGTCGGGGAAAGTAAGCATGCAATCTCTTCGTGTCGCGGGTGAGGAGAGGTATTGCGGCAGCATCAGCGTGGCCGCCGATGAAGAAATCGGGAAGGACGGACGTCTTGGTCCCGCGTTTCGCTTTGTAGCGACCGAAAGCCTTGGCGGCCCTGAAAAGGCCTTGTCTCGGGATTTCCTGGTATGTTAGGGCGAAGCGTCTGATGACATCGTCCACGAAAGCGGTCGATGGACTGCCAAAACACAATTCTGCATAAACGACAGGGTTGATCACCAGCCCCGCTTGACTGTGGATATCGAGTTGCTCAATCGACCAATCTGCCCATTTCGGGTCGTCGGTAAGCACATCGACAAGCACGTTGGTGTCGACCAAAACGGGCATCAGCTACCCCGAGTGCTGCGCATCCACTCCCGAGTGGTAAGCCCTTCCTTGAGGGTGCCTCGCATGGAAGAAAACCTATCCTTCCCAGAGCCGCCCGCATCGGGTTTGACCAGAATAACCATTCCGCCGGCAATCCGGAAATCCACCTCGCTGTGGGGGGGGATGTCCAAGAACTCCCGGATACGGGCGGGTATCGTCACCTGTCCTTTGGTTGTTACTTTCATAGTATTACTCTACCGTGTATTACTTTGGCTGTCAAGCCCGCGTCCGTCATCTCGTTACCCGCGCATCGATGTCCCGGTCGCTCGCGCGGCGATGGTCGAACCGTTCGGCACCGCCCCGGTCAGGGACACAAAGGGGTCAGCATGCCCACCCTACTGGACGAACTGCTCTTCTTCTTCGTCGGCGTGGGTGGTGATTTCACCGGCGTCTTCCAGCCGGCGGATGACGTCGACGATTTGCTGCTGCACCTGCTCGACGTTCGAAAGGCGCACCGGGCCGAGGTATTCGATCTCCTCGCGCAGCAGGTCGGCCGCCCGCTTCGACATGTTCTGAAGAATCTTATCCTTCAGCTCCTCGCTGGCGCCCTTAAGCGCCATGGCCCACTGCGAGTTCTCCACGTTCTTCAGCAGCGTTTGAACGTCGCGGTCGCCCAACTTATTGATGTCTTCGAAGACGAACATCAGGCGGCGGATCTCGTCGACTAGTTCCGGATCTTCCTGCGCCAGGTTTTCCAGCAGGCTCCGCTCGGTGGCCCGGTCGGTCACGTTGAGGATCTCGGCCACGTTCGACACGCCGCCGGACGTCTCGAACTGCTGGCTCATGACGCTGGCCATGCGATGTTCGAGACCGTCTTCCACCTCCTTGATGATGTCGGGGCTGGTCTGGCTCATCGTGGCCACCCGGCGGATCACCGACAATTGCCGTTCCGGCGGCAGGCCGCTGATGATGTCGGCGGCCTGGGCGGGCGGCACGTGACAGAGGATCAGGGCGATGGTCTGCGGATGCTCGTCGACAATGAACGTGAGCAGGTTCTGGCTGTCGACTTTCTGGAGGAACCCGAACGGCAGGGCCTCGATCGACTGCCGTACGCTGTCGAGCGTGGCGCCGGCGTTCTTGCCCAGCGCGCCCTCGACCAGCGCCCGGGCCACCTCCAAGCCGCCGGTGCGCCCGGTCAAAGCGACGGGATTCGACCGGGCGAACTCCTGGATGACCGTCTCCTGCTCCTCGCCGGAGAACGCCGCCGTCCGCGCAATTTCGATCGACACCGCCTCGAGCTGTTTGGGGTCCAGCCGGCTCATAATCTGCGTGGCCTGCTCCTCCGGCAGGCTCATCAGCAAGATCGCGGCCTTTCGGACGTTCGGTGAAGATGGGGTCATGGCGTCGGCGCGCCCTGCTTGCGAGGGGGGCTTGGTCGGTGTGTGGCCCGGCTGGCCGTGTATCGGCAAGTAGGCGAAGGCAGCTTGAGCGAAAAGGGCTTGCCTGCACGGCTGAAGCCCGGATTATTCCTGACGATGTAGAGTGGTGACGGGCAAGCCAAGCCCCTGGTGGGACTTCGGTCGCTTGGCCGGGCGTGGTTCCAGCGCACGACGTGCAAACGGGCTAAGCGTGGCTTGCGCCTTGCGCAGTCCCACCAAGGATTTACGCGACCTCGCCCCACCCTACCTGAATAATGCGGGCTAGCCGGCCCGGGCGCGCTCGGCCCGCTACTTCGGCGCCAGGGTGCATACCATGCGCCGGCCGTGCTGCTTCGGGGGCGATTCCACCTTGGCGATGTCTTCGAGTTGGTCGAGAACGCCATTGAGAACGCGCCGCCCTTCCTCCTGGTGCGCCATTTCGCGCCCGCGGAAAATCACGGTCACAATGACCTTGTTCTTATCCGTGATGAACTCGCGAGCATGATTCACTTTGGTGGCAATATCGTGATTGCCGGTCTTGGGCCGGACGCGGATCTCCTTGATCTTGGTCTGATGCGTCTGGCCCTTGTGGTGCCGCTTCTTCTGCTGGTACTTATACTTGCCGTAGTCCATGATCCGGCAGACGGGTGGGTTCCCTTGCGGCGCCACCTCCACCAGGTCGAGCCCCGCTTTGCGAGCCTCCTTCATGGCGTCCTCGGTGGCCAGGATGCCCAGTTGCGTGCCGTCGGCCCCGATGACGCGGACCGTGGCTACCCGGATTTGCTCGTTGACCCGTTGCGATTTCTTGTCCAAGGTCGGCGTTTTCCGCATTCAACCTCCTGGTAATCGTGCCCGTGATTCGCTTCCGCCAGGCCCGGCCTTGCCGCCGCTCCTGGTCGGAGTTCCTCCGGTGCGGCGGCCTGCAGAGCACGCCCACCGGCATTCATCGTTTCTTTTAAGAGTATGGAGCGCCACGCTAGTCCAGTCAACCGGTTCCCCCAGAAAAAAGGTTGCAGGCGGCACCTTCCCCCCGGCAGCCCGCGCCGCGGGGGCCGCCCCTACCCGGCAACCTGGCGGACCGCCTTCGCGTCGATCTCCTCCCGCAGCTTCGCCAGGGCGGCCTCCACCGGCATGGAGCCCAAATCGCCCTCCAGCCGGTCGCGCACCGCCACCGCCCCGGCCTCCTGCTCTCGGCCGCCGACAATCAACATGTACGGGATCCGTTCGAGTTGGGCGTCGCGGATCTTGGCCCCGACCTTTTCCGGCCGGTAATCGGCGCCGACGCGCAGGCTCGCCTCGGCCAGCCGGCGCTCCACCTGCCGGGCGTACTCCTCGAATTTCTGGCTGACCACCAGCACCCGGACCTGCTCCGGAGCGAGCCACAGCGGAAACGCGCCGGCGAAATGCTCGATCAGCATCCCCACAAACCGCTCCAGCGACCCGAACGGCGCGCGATGGATCATCACCGGCTCGTGCGGCCGATTGTCGGTCCCGATGTACTCCAGGCCGAACCGCTGCCGGCTGGGTAGGTTGTAGTCGAGTTGCACCGTGCCCAACTGCCACTCGCGGCCGATGCAATCGTCGACGACGAAGTCGGCCTTCGGGCCGTAGAAGGCGGCCTCACCGACTTGGACGTGCGGTTCGGGCAGGCCGGGCATCTCGCGGCATACCCGCGCCAGCGCGGCCTCGGCACGCTCCCACGTTTCAGGCAAGCCCACGTACTTGTCGCTCGAACGGTCGCCAAAGCCCAGCCGAACCCGGTAGTTCTCCAGACCCAGCGTCTTCAGAACGTACTGGGTCATCTCCAGGCAGCCCCGGAACTCGTCGGCCACCTGCTCGTCGGTGCAGAAGATGTGGGCGTCGTCCTGCGTGAAGCCCCGCACCCGGGTCATGCCGGTCAATTCGCCCGACTGCTCATACCGGTGCACCAGGCCCAATTCGGCAAGCCGCAGCGGCAGGTCGCGGTAGCTGCGGGGCTTCGACTGGTAAATACGGATATGGTGCGGGCAGTTCATCGGACGCAGCAGGTACTTCTCACCTTCATCCCTGTAAGCGGCGAGGTCGACGGGCGGGAACTGGCTTTCCTTGTAGTACGGGTAATGGCCGGAGGTCTCGTACAGCTCCACCCGCCCAATGGCCGGCGTGTACACCGGCTGATAGCCGCGCCGCAGCAGTTCACCGTAGATGAACGCCTCGAGTTCGCGCCGCACGGTGGCGCCCTTGGGCAGCCACAGGACCAGCCCGGCGCCCACCGCCGGATCGATCATGAACAGTTCGAGCTGGCGGCCCAGCACACGGTGGTCGCGGCGGCGGGCCTCTTCGAGCTTGCGCAGATACTCGTCGAGTTCCTGTTGCGTGAACCAGGCCGTGCCGTAGAGTCGCTGGAGTTGCTCGCGGGCGGCGTCGCCCCTCCAATAGGCCCCGGCCACCGAAAGGAGCTTGAAGACCCCCACCTTGCCCGCGCTGGGTATGTGCGGCCCCCGGCAAAGATCCACAAACTCCCCCTGCCGGTAGAAGGAAACGGTCGCCTCGTCGCCAAGCGTTTCCTCAATATGCTCGGCCTTCAGTTCCTGGCCCAATTCCCGGCACAACGCCACGGCTTCATCTCGCGGTAGCACCACGCGCTCGAAGGGCTCGTCGTCCTGGACAATCTTGCGCATCTCGGCCTCGATGCGCGGAAAATCCTCGTCGGAAATAGGCTGCTCGGTCAAGAAGTCGTAGTAGAAGCCGTTCTCGATGGTCGGCCCGAACGCCAATTGAACGCCCGGGAACAGCCGCATCACCGCCCGGGCCATCACGTGGGCGCAGGAATGGCGGATCAGGTCGAGCGCTTCGGGGTCTTTTTGGGTAATGAGCCTCAGCCGCACCTCGCCGTCGGCCGGCAAGGGTTCATCGCAGCCGACCCGCTTCCCGTCCACCTCGGCTGCCAGCGTCGCCTTGGCCAGCCGCTTGCCAATGTCACCGGCCACGTCGGCCGGAGTGACGCGCCGTGCGTATTCCAAGCAGCTTCCGTCTGGCAGAATGATTTTCACCATCTTGTGTGTATTCTTCCTTCGTTGGAGTTCACGCTTTAGCGTGCAAAACATCGCATATAGCGTGCAAAACATCGCATATAGTGGGTTCCCACGCTAAAGCGTGAACTCCAACCTCTTTCCTATGGTATTGCCGGAGGCTCAGCGCACTTCGAGCGTCCCCACCACCTCGGCGGCACTTGCCGCCCCGAGTTGGGCCAGGGCGCGTGGTAGATTGTCGAGGATTTGCATACTTACCGTTGGATTGTAAAAGTTCGCCGTGCCGATCTGCACCGCACTGGCGCCGGCCACGAGGAACTCCATCACGTCGTCCACCGTGGCAATACCGCCGATACCCATCACGGGAATGGCCACGGCCCGGGCCACCTGAAAGACGGCCCGCAGCGCGATCGGCTTGATGGCCGGGCCGCTGAGCCCCCCGAGGACGCTTCCCAGCCGCGGGTGCCGCCGCCGCCAGTCGACGGCCATGCCCAGGCAGGTGTTTACCAGGCAAACGGCGTCGGCACCGCCGTTCTCCGCTGCGCTGGCGATACGGGCGATGTCGGTGACGTTGGGTGTTAGTTTGGCGAGGATCGGCAAGTTGCAGGCTTTCCGGCAACCGGTTACCACCCGTTCGCACCGGCTCGGATCGATACCGAAATCGACGCCTCCGCTGACGTTGGGACACGAGACGTTCAACTCGACGGCGTCGACGCCGTGATCCCCTTCAAGCATCCGCGCCATTTCGACGAACTCGTCCTCGGTCCGCCCGGCGATACTAGCCACGACGGCGGTGTCGAGGCTCGCCAGGTAGGGCATCTGCCGCTGGAGAAACGCCTCGATGCCGTCATTGTCGAGCCCGATGGCGTTGAGCATTCCGGCAGCCGTTTCGCAGGTGCGGGGCGGGGGGTTGCCCGGCCGCGGATGCCGCGTGATGGTCTTCGGAACGATACCCCCCAGCCGGCTGGCATCGACCAACCCAAGCATTTCGCGCGCGTACCCGAAGGTACCCGACGCGACGACGATCGGATTGCGCAGTTTCAGCCGTCCCAGTTGTACCGCCAGTTGCACCACGTGGCGCCCCATCGCTCCCGAAACCGGTTGCCGGTCCCATTGCGCGCAGCGCGCGCCCGCTACGGCCTCCAGGCATTTCCTGAACGGTTTCGACTAGCCTTGAATATAACGGTCCCGGGGAATTGTCGGTAGGGGCGGCGCGCTGGGCCATGGACGGTATTCCGCCACCCCGAGCACTTCCCGGGTCAATCATCCGCAGTCTCGGGCAATTGTCGGTCTAAATAATACCGCCGTGCGTCCGGTACGGCGTGTTGAGATCCGGCATGTCGAGAAACCATATGCGTTCCCACTCATCGAGCATGAGGCGGAGGTTTTCCGAGGTAAAGATCATTTGCTGGGTGCGCCGGACCGGGTCGCCCGAGTACGCCGGGATGATGCACCCGACCGTTGGACTGATGAGGAGTCCTAAAGCCAAAGCCAACAGCAGTCTGCGCATGAGACGGCTCCTTCGATAAGAACAGGTCGCTGCTCCTCCAACCCGATCGGCATGGCGATTGAGGCCGGCGGAGTTCACTTCGTCGTTGTAATCGGCAGTACCTCGCCTTCCTGGTCGCCGGCGGGCAGCCGAGGCACCGGAAAGCTAGCCGCCGTGTGGACGTACAACCAAGCGGCCTTCCCTTCGCCAATAAGTGGTGGCAAGAACCGGCGTTAATACGGCGAGCATAGAGGGCCTGGGCAAGCTTAGGTGCCTGCGGCGCATCTCAGTGGGGCAGGGGTTCCACCCATGCCCTGTAGAAGCTGGCTCCACCATACCAAGAGCGCCGCGAGGGCCCGCCATTCTAGCTGTGGGCAACCGCCCTGGAATGGGCCCGAAAGAGCCCCCCGTCATTCACTGCATTCCCGGTATCGACCGCCAGCGTTCCCGCGGCCTCCACCCGGTGTCGCATCTCTTTGCCGGACTTGAACGTCACGACGAGCCTTTCAGGCACGCTGACTCCAGCTCCGGTCTTGGGATTCCGGGCCTTCCGCGGCGGCCGCCGCTTGACTTCGAACACGCCGAAATTGCGCAGCTCAATACGGCCTTCCTCGGCCAGCGAATCGATGATCGCATCGAACAGCATCTCGACCGCCTCCTTCGCCTGCGCATGCGACAGTTGCAAATCGTTGACCATCGACAGCACGATCTCTTTCTTGGTCACAACGGGTTCTCCTGCGATGCGTGGACGCCGGCCGGGCGTGCAGGCCCGGGAACGAAGTGATGACTTCTGATCCAAGTGTAGGCCCTGCAAAGACTAGAGTCAAGGTCACCCGTCACTGCCGCCGCACCGGTTCGCCATGATCGGCCCCTAGCCTAAGGGGCCATTGAACCATCCGCGAGGCTGGCCGCTTGGTTGTAAGTCCCAATTTTCAAAGACCTTCGTACGCGCCTCCCGGGTCGTAACGCCTTGACGCAACGCAAGTCCTTTGATGGAAATGGCTTGCGCCAAGGTCCCCACTGGGAAAGCCCAATGAAGCGGGAGCCGCCCAGTCGTACCGACTGAGCAACGCATCCTGGAATCAACCTCCTTATCGGCCGTACAATCGGAAATCTTCAGCCAGACCACCCAACCGGCAAAAAGAGCATTACATCCGGGCGAGTTCGCCAAGTGCGTGTTCTACCGCCTGCTGCTGCCGGTTGTCCAGGGGCTGGTGGCCGAATCGGACTTGGTAGAAGGCCCGGATCACCTGCTGCGGGCGTGTGGCAAGGTGTTCGCAGCCCGGGGTGCCGGCCAGCCGCCTTGCGGCTTCCGTTGCGAACTCGTAGGGGGTTTGGCCGGGGGCGCGGCGCAGGCCATGCCTCCGCAGGAGGATGACCAGCCGGCGGTAGAACTCGATGCGGCGGCCGTCGTCGCGGTCGGCGGGCACGGTGCCGGGCCACAGGCGGGGCGCCGCCCACCGCCACAGCCACCGGCCCCCGCGGTAGGTGAGCACTCCTGCCGAGACCAACAGCATGGCGGCCAGCCCCCCGCGCCAGCTAAACCACTGGCCGGCGCCGGCCCACGCCCGAATCACCTCGTACCACCAGGCCGGATCGGTCAGCGCGCCGTACGCGCGCTTGACGGCCCGAACGACCGGCTGATACACGGCCTCATGCTGCCGGGGCCGGTCCATTTCGAGCACGTAGTCGGACCAGAGTTGTTCCATCCACAAGGAAGCGACGCGCAGCGGTTGGAGCCAAGGGTTGTAAAGGCGCTGCTCTTCGACGGCGGGCGTGGGGTCGAGGCGCACCCAGCCGTCCGCGCCGCGCCGCCCCCACCTTGGCCGGTCGTCCCGCAGATGGGGCGGAATATGATCGGGCTCCAGGTACGCCTCCACCCACGTATGCGCGTGAAGTTGTCGCACCTGGAAGAACCGGCCCGCTTCGTTGTATTCGTCGGTCATGTAGCCGACGACCATGCGGGCGGGAATGCCCCGGCTGCGGAGCATCAGCGTCAGTGCGGTGGCAAAATACTCGCAATGGCCGGCGCGGTTGCGGGTGAGGAAGTCTTCAATGGGGTCGAGTCCCGGATCGCGCGGTTGCCCGGTCAGGCTGTACCGAAACAGGCCGGAAGAGGCCAGCATCTGCTCCAGGTGCCGGAGCCGGCCGTAGCGGTCCGACGCCGGAATGTCCGACCGTGCCAACCACTGATCGGCCAGACGGCGCACGCTGGGCAGCGCGTCGTCGCCGCCGGGAAGCTCCAGGGCCGAGGGACCCGGCGGCCGCCCCCGACCCGGCACGAGCGGCCGCTGTCGGCCGCCGGCCAGCCCCATGGTGCCCAAGCTGTAGGAGAATCGTTGCCTGCGCAAGTAGTCCTCTCTCAAGAGCCGCTCGCGGCGGAAGTCGATCCGTATGACGTCGCTCCGTTCGATCGGCACGAAGGGCCTCACGGAGAACAGTTCCGGCTGGCGGAGCGGTTCGATAGTGATCTCCTGGCGGACCAGCCCGGGCGGCAAGGATCCCCCGGCGGGCCGCAGCCTGGGCCGTAGCGGCGCGTAGCCGGCCGCGCTGCCCGCAATCCACTGGCCCCCCTCATAACGCATCAGCAGGGCGCCTTGCAGGTAGACGGGTCCGGCCACGGGATAGGGCTCGCCGGTGCGGTGGTCGAGGAAGCGCACGCGGAGGACCTCCTTGGGGTCTTCGGTCGTCTCGCCGAGTTCGCCCAAGGTGACCCGATCGCTGAACCCGACCACGTTCTGCGGGGCAATGATCGCGCCCCGAAACGCCGTCTGACCCAACCGCGGCACGGTGAGAAACAGCAATGCCGTGAGCACCAGGGTGCCGGCGCCCCAGAGTCCGAGCCGCCGCGCGAGGGGCCATCCGACGCCCGCCGCCGAGTCGTCCGCCGTGCCGCCGGTAAAGCTCGGCGCTTGGGCGGCCAGCGGCCAGCGGCCCGGCGCCGGCTCGGTTTGCCCGCCGGCGAGGCCTTCGGGCGGGGGTCGGCTGTCGGCGCCGTTCTCGGCGGCAAAGCACCGCCACTGGCGAAACAGGAACAGCAGCACCAGGGCCGAAAGACCGGCCATCATGTACACCACCAGAACCACGCCGAACCATGCTCCCTGCGAAAACGCCGCGGCCACCACCACCTGCAACAGGCTCAGCACGGCAAGCTGCCAATACTCGCGCGCGTGCTTCTTTTGCAGCAACAGCAGGATTTGCAGGTAGACCAGCAGGTGCGACACGCCCAGGATGTGCGCCTCGGTGCCGAATCGGGAGAACTCGCGCGTGAGAATGACCACGCCCACCACCAGCGCCGCCAGGTTGGCCACCATGCGATTCAGGCGAAACCGGCCCGTCATGTCGGTCAACCATAGCGAGCCGCCCGCCACGCATAGAACGATCAGCGGCATCGTCGGACTCCGCTGGCCCATGCCAAGCATCAGCGCCCCCAGCGCGGCCAGCGCGGCCACGTTGACTTGCAGGAGGCGCTCGACGAACAGAGACCGGTCAGTCGGCACGGTAGTACGCCTCCAAATCGGGGTGCGAGGCATCGACCACGCGCGTGCGGCGGAGCGCGGCGCGGCGGGCGGGGTCGGCCGCCACGGCGGCGAACCGGCCCGTAGCGGCCACGCAAACCGGCCGTGTCGAAACAAGAACCACCTCCATACCCGAGTCGACGCGACGCAACGCCGCGTCGAGCACCTCGGGCAAGCGGTCGTCGGCGTGCGCCTCGACCATCGAAAGCTGCTCCATCATCGTGTGCATCAGGGCGGCGGAGGCGGGGCCCCGGCTAATGTGTGGGAGGTCGGCCGGGGTGGCCAGCAGCAGGTCGCTCCCCCCGCGCCGGCACAAATCAGCAACCACCGTGGCGGCGAAACTGACCGCCAGTTCCACGTTCTCCCGATCGGCCGGCTCCGGCGACGCCGGCTGCCACAGTTCCACCACCACTGCCACGTCGCGGTTGCGCGGCTGCTCGAACTGCCGCACCATCGGCGCGCCCACCCGCGCCGTGCTCCGCCAGTGAATCCAACGCATCGGATCGCCGGGCTGCCACGGCCGGACGCCGAAAAAATCGCCCTCGGAGCCGTGCCTCCGTTCTCGGCGGTGCGTCCCGCTGAACGCCTCGTGGTGCCGGGCCGTCCAACGCCGGGTCAGCCGCCCCAACCGCGGGTAGACCGTCAAGATTTCGTGGTTTCCCACCGCAAGCGTCTTGCGTACCAGCCCGAAGGGGAACCGAGTGGAAAGCCGCAACGGGCCCAGCCGGTACTTGCCCCGCTGGGGCAACCGGCCCCGGTACGTCGCCCGCCGCGAGTCGCCCGCCGGCACGTACGGGAACAGGACGGCCGGGCAGACCCGTTGGGGGGGAGAGCGGCGCCCGTTCGCATCCGAATTGCCGATGCGTTCCAGGGAGTCTTCGACCAACAGGGCCCAACTACCCTGGCGGGCGCGTTCGTTGCGAACCTTGATCTGGCCCACAATCAAGTCCCCCGCACACACACTTTCCGGCACGCGCCGCTGCACCTTCAACCGCTTGAGGCTCCGGCCGGTGGCCCACCATCCGAGCACCACCGGTCCGGCCAACATGCCGGCCAGGATCAACAGCAGGTTCACCTCGGGCATGACGGCTCCGCCGAGCACCAGGGCGAAGACGACTAGGTAGTACCCCCCCTCCCGAGTCGGGGCGGTCGACGACGTCGGGCGGCGGCCCCGGGCCACGGCGCACCGAACTCGGCGGGCAATCGACCGCATCCAACGCGGAGCGGTTTGGGGCGATGTCTGCTCGCTGCTGCTCATGGAGAGGGGAACTTGACTGGCGACGTGATTTCCGCCCCCATGGGGGCCACTCCTCTTAGCATAACCCACGCAGTATACGCGCGGTAGTGGCGAACCGGCCCGCCATCGCCCCGCGGCCGCCGCCCCCCCAATAGGAGCAGGTGGGTGCCAAATCATGCGTAAGAGCACATTAATCTTCAGTAACAAGGAGGCGATTCCATGAGCGAGAACCCCCTGCTCATTGTCAACGGCAAGGCGGCACGCGTTCTCAGGCGAAACGAAATCTGCGTGGGAATGCTCGGCCCGAGCCCCTCGGAACTGTGACCGTTGCCGCGCCGGCGAGCTGCCAGGGCCGGATTATTCACAAACGGGCGGCGTTCGGTGCACGCTGCGGTAGCGGAATTCGTACGAATTCCGACCTAAGTCGTTGTGCACAAAGGGATTCTTACGAATTCCGCTACGGGCTCGGGAATAATCGGGGCCAGGGCCGCAACGCGTACACCGCCCCCCCTACGGGCCGCAGGGCTGGCGGCCGGGGCCGGCACTTGGTACAATAACCGTATTGCTTGGGAATCGAGGTTTTTTAACAGGGGAGGGTCCGCTGATACGCTGGTATCA